>CANNJG010000132.1 GCA_947504795.1 Legionellaceae bacterium | reverse complement strand
CACTGGTCAGGTTGTGGCTATCAATACAGATGTCACAGAGAATCCAGGACTTCTAAACTCCGATCCTTATGGCGCAGGATGGTTAGTCAAAATAAAACCCCATGAACCTGAAGAAGCTTTTGAACAAATCAGCCATCTGCTCAAAGAAGAAGAATACTTAGCTGATATCGCACAGGAGCACTAAGGATGCCTTTTATTCCGCATACTGAACACGATACAGAGGAGATGCTCGCTTGTATTGGCGCACCCACTTTAAGTGATTTATTTGATGAAATACCGGCAGATTTATTCATGAAGGCTTTTCATTCTATTCCTGATGGTTTGAATGAAATGGCAATGTTGCGAATCGCTCAGAAATTAGCCAATCAGAATCAAAATCATCGCTGCTTTATCGGAGCAGGAAGCTATGACCATCACTGCCCAGCCGCCGTTTGGGATATCGCCACACGCGGTGAATTTCTCACCGCTTATACGCCTTATCAAGCAGAGGCAAGCCAAGGAACGTTACAATTACTTTATGAATTCCAGACTATGATTGCAGAACTCACTGGCCTGCCGGTTGCTAATGCATCCCTGTATGACGGTGCCAGCGCGCTGGCTGAAGCGGTGTTAATGGCAGTGCGCATCCAACGCACCCATACAACGCCGCGCGTGTTGGTAGCGGGTACATTACATCCCTATTTCCTTGAAACGGTGCAAACCATTGTCAGCAATCAGCATATTGAGATCATAACCCTTCCGTTTGATGCCACCTCAGGCATCACAGATTTGTCGGCATTACACCCCTATCAAGATCAAGCTATTACGGCACTCGTCATTCCTCAACCTAACTTTTTTGGCTGCTTGGAACAAGTTGACGCGTTAACGCAATGGGCGGAAAGTCAAAAAGTCATCAGTATTGGCTGCGTCAATCCCATCGCTCTGGCGTGCCTAAAACCACCCGGTGAATGGGGAACGTATGGCGTTGATATTGCTTGTGGTGAAGGCCAACCACTGGGTGTCCCCATGGCGTCCGGCGGACCTTATTTTGGTTTTTTCAGTACTCGTTTGGAACATGTCCGCCAATTACCCGGCAGATTAGTCGGTCAAACATGCGATAAAGCCGGAAAAATAGGCTATACCTTGACCCTACAAGCGCGTGAACAACATATTCGTCGCGGCAAAGCAACTTCAAACATTTGTACCAACCAAGGCTTACTTGTGACTGCCGCAACGATTTATATGAGTATGATGGGGCCAAACGGGCTGCACCAAGTCGCCGAGCACTGCCACCATAATACGCATGAATTAGTCAAACGATTAACCGAGCTACCTGGCGTCACCCTAGTATTTAGCGCGCCTTATTTTCATGAAGCCTTACTAAAATTACCGTATCCTGTTAACGACCTACTCGATTTTTTGCATACACAAGGCATTGCTGGTGGCCACCCTGTTGACGAACACTATCCAAACTTGCACAATACAATTTTGATTTGTGCAACTGAAAAGCGTGGAGAAGCGGATATCCAAAGTTATGTGGACGCGCTTCGATTATTTCTGAATCAGCAAGGACCGCAATGATTATCGTACGACTCACTTACATCGCCCCCATAACTGAAGTCGACAAATACTTACAAGCCCACCGAGAATTTTTGGACTATTACTATAAACAAGGATTACTCTTAGCTTCCGGTCCGCTCAAGCCACGCCTGGGCGGAATTATCATTGCTTTAACTCAAGATGTCACAAAACTCCAAACTATTTTCGAACAAGATCCCTATTTTTTAGCCGATATTGCAACCTATGACTATCTTGCTTTTACCCCTGTCAAACACCGTGATGAAATCAAAGGATTAATTCAAACCTCCGAAGGTGAAGTATGCTGATTTTTGAACAATCACAACCGCATCGTCAAGCAGGCTCCCAAGGATTTGCTCCTGTTAACAGTCCGCATCTATTACCCCAAGCCTTTCAACGCACGTCCCCACCCAAATTACCGATGTGCTCAGAATTGCAAGTAGTGCGGCATTATACGCAGTTGTCTCAAAAAAATTTCGCGATTGATATCCAATTTTATCCACTGGGTTCTTGCACGATGAAATATAATCCTCGCGGTGTCCACCGGGCAGCATCCTTATCAGGATTCACCCAACGTCACCCCCTCACGCCAGATCTGCTCAGCCAAGGTTACTTGCAGATCTTATTCGAACTCCAAACGTATCTTAAAGAGATCACGGGGATGAGCGGCATATCCCTCACCCCCATGGCTGGATCCCAAGGCGAGTTTGCCGGGGTTGCGATGATCAAAGCCTATCATCATGCGCGAGGCGATAGTCAGCGAAATGAATTATTAATACCCGATGCCGCGCATGGAACAAATCCAGCATCTGCCGCCATGTGTGGATATAAAGTGATAGGTCTAGCCTCTCGTGCTGATGGGCAGCTCGACTTGGATCTATTGCGTAAAATCGTCGGCCCTAAAACGGCCGGAATCATGTTAACAAATCCTTCTACATTGGGATTATTCATGCGCCAAATCAAAGAAGTTTCTGAGATTATCCACGATGCAGGCGGTTTATTGTATTATGATGGGGCCAATCTCAATGCGATTATTGGTAAAGTGAGACCCGGTGACATGGGGTTTGACGTGATGCATCTCAATTTGCATAAAACATTTGCTACTCCTCATGGTGGCGGAGGACCCGGTGCGGGACCCGTCGCTGTCGGCCCCCGTCTCGAACCTTTTTTACCCTTACCGATTGTCGTGCGCAGCCATCACCACTACCATTTTGCCACCAAAAAGGACATGCCGAACAGCATTGGTCGATTATCTTGTTTTATGGGAAATGCCGGGATTTTGTTACGTGCTTATTTTTACGTCCGAATGTTGGGACCCATAGGACTCACACGGATTGCACACTACGCCACCCTGAATGCGAATTACTTATTAACTCGGCTATGCGCCCTTGGCTACCAAGCCGCTTATCCGAACCGTCGTGCTAGCCACGAATTCTTATTAACGCTTAAGCAAGAAAAAAAGAACTACGGGATCTCTGCGATGGATCTTGCGAAACGCTTGCTGGACTTCGGAGTCCATGCTCCCACCACTTATTTTCCGATTATGGTTCCTGAATGTTTGCTCATAGAGCCCACCGAAACCGAATGTAAAGAAACCTTAGATCGGTTTGTGGAAATCATGGCAACCATTCGCAATGAAGCTGAAACAACCCCAGATACGATTCGCCAAGCGCCGCATTCATTACCCGTGAAACGCCTCGATGATGTCCGAGCTGCGCGCGAACTCTGTTTAAATTATTACCAAAAAATAGGGGGGAAACCTGAAACCATTGAATCATAACCACTACAAAGACGAGAAAAAGGGATGCTGCTTCCCGCTATTGTCTGTAAACGTTAACTAACCAATAAGGAGCTAGACATGCATGCAAAAGTATTTTCACAGCGCTTTAATCGAGAATTAGCCGGTATGGATTTACCCGATGATTTGAATGAGAAAATCAAAGCCATTGCCAAAGTCTTTTCTGTCACCCGTCACATGGCGAACGCAATGATTTTTGGCCATTTATTACCGCCTATGGAACAGCTCGATAACATTGCAGAAGTACTCGATGTTTGTCCTTCTTGGCTAAGCGGAAAAACAGAAAAACGCAAAGCGTACTCTGGGAAAGAACCTATAATAGAAACTCAAGCATAATCATCTAGGATAGTGTAGACTACAATATATGCATCAAAAAATTTAGTACTTGTTTGTTGGGAATTAAGATCATGGAATGTCTGTCTTATTGTATTGCTAGCAAGATTGACTTGAATCGTTTAGATCATTATTTTGAAACAGACTGCACCGATCATACGGCAGTTCGTACGCGTGATGTTCTCAAAATAACGCCTAATGAGGATCCAGAGATATTAGTCTTTGTGTTTCGGAATGGTACCGTGGTTTCTTGGGGTATCAAGCGTTATCAAATTTCTAAATATTTAGATATTATCAAACCTTTTTCAGGTAAAACCATCCCCTTTCTAGTCCGCGACGAATGTATTTATTTGCGTGGAGATAAAACCGCTATCGAACCCCATGACTATTTTGAAGTCGACTGCTTAACAGTTGATAGAGCGATGGATAATGATGATCTCAAACTCAGTATTTCTTATGGATTTTCACAATCGGTGAAGCTTCAATACTTTGAAACCATTCTCGAAGCGCTCATCGACAAATACACACCTTTGATTCAAGGCTTATCAAGCAAAGGACAAATCACAGCGTCTCGTAAACAAATTCGAAAAATTATTGGCGAATTATTGGGTGCTAAAAGTGAAATGAATTTAGTGTCTAACTTTTTATACCATCCTAAGTACTTTTGGCAGCATCCCACCTTAGAAGAATACTACATAATGCTCGAGCGTTATCTTCACATCCAGCGCCGTGTCAGTGCTATGAACCACCGCCTAGATACGTTGAATGAAATCTTTGATATGTTTAATAGTTATTTAGAAAGTAAGCATTCGCATAATCTGGAAGCCATTATTATCGTATTGATTTTG
>CANNJG010000131.1 GCA_947504795.1 Legionellaceae bacterium | reverse complement strand
CTAGATACTTCATATTGATAGGTCGATATTAATGTATTTGAAGACAGCTTAACATGATAACGGAATGTAACATAGCGTTAATGATGAAGGTGAGGCCCCTTGTCCCCGTCCCCCTCCTCGGTATCTTTTTTTTCTTCTTGCTTCGGGAGGATGGTTTCAGTTTTGCGCGGAGATGATTGAACTAGTGTTGGGTGGGGGGTCCTCTGCGGAGAGGGTGCCATGGTTTTTTTAGGAAGTTTTTCCGAAATAAGTTCGTTGCTGTTGTTGCCTTGGCTTTTGGTAGGGGGGGACGTTTCGCGTTCATATCGAATTTCAGCTAATTGATGTTGTCTTGTTTGAAAGAGTAGGCTCATTTGCATGCCGGTAGCAAAAATGGCGACAACGGAGAGTGTGGTGAGCGCTAACACCGGGATGCCAATCGGGGGAAATAACAGTGACGCTAATCCAATCAATGAAATCGCGAATACTAACCCGTAAAGAAAGTAAGAACGGTAATTGGTTTCTTTGACGGGATCAGGGCGTAAATTGTTTTCCGGGAAAAATAATTCGATATCCTCATGCCTTTTTTTAAATGCTTCACGTTGTTGATCCGATAATTCCCGGGCATTTGGCGAAGCTTTTTCTAACCAAAATTCTGGGCTTTTCCTAGCAAAGTCTATTGCAGCGGCAGCTGTTACAATGATGGTGTACACCAGTAAAGCGATGCCAGCAGGCGGAAAGAGCGTACCCAGTAGAAAGGGCACAATCAGCAAGGCATAATTGCCGCCTCCCCAGCCTTCCTCAGCCCAAAAAGAGAGGAAAGAAGCCGAGGGACTCTTTAAATAGCTTTGCCGTTGCGTCAACAACTGCGCGAGCAGATTATCTAAATGTTGGAATGTTGGGTCGTTTTGGTTAAGATTGACAGCAAGGGTTGCTCGAATCTTTTGGTGGGCGATGTCGGCCAAGTCTTTATTCTTTGCGTAGACTAATTTGAGTAATTCGGGTTCTACGCTTCTATCAATTTCGGTAGCAAGATTATGGGGAGTAATTGCTTGTAAGGCTTCACGAATGCTGAGGGCTAAGGTTAACTCTGTTTCCATTGTGATGGTACTCAAGGCTCCTCTCCCCAGCGTTTCAAACCCACCTCGATTTGAAATAAATCGAGCAGTCTGCCGACATTATCGTTTACTAAGTCTAGCACAGTTTTAGGGTTCTGATAAAAGGCAGGGGCAGGTGGACAAATAATCCCCCCCATCTGGGTGACGGTCAACATATTTTGGATATGTCCGAGATGAAGGGGCGATTCACGAGGCATGAGCACCAAACGGCGACGTTCCTTGAGCACCACATCAGCCGCTCTCGCTAGCAAATTTCCAGATAATCCATGCGCTATTTCACTGAGGGTATTGATAGAGCAGGGGGCCACGATCATGCCTAACGTTTGATAGGAGCCGCTAGCAATCGGCGCGCTAATATCCTCGGGGTGATAGGTAACATCTGCAAGGCCTTTTAGTTCTGCGTAACTGAGCTCGGTTTCGTAGGCGCGGGTTAATTGTGCCGCTTTGGTGACAACGAGATGGGTTTCAACAGTAGTCGTTTGAAGGGCTTTGAGTAACTGAATGCCATAAATAATCCCAGAGGAGCCGCTGATCCCAATAATTAATCTTGATGTTGTCATTTTCTCACGGCGATGGGGGTGCTATAATTCTAGCCCTTTGAGTAATGAGTGATATTATGACAATTAGTCGTAAAATGCTAGTGACCAGTGCGTTGCCTTATGCGAACGGTCATTTGCATTTAGGCCACTTGGTTGAACATATTCAGACCGATATTTGGGTGCGTGTGCACAGAATGTTAGGACATGATTGTATCAGCATCTGTGGAGATGATGCCCATGGAACTCCGATTATGTTAAAAGCTCAGCAGCTTGGGATCACTCCACTGGCTTTAACGCAAATGATGCAACAAAGCCATCAGCAAGATTTTGCAGCATTTGGTATTCAGTACGATTGTTATCACACGACGCATTCTGCAGAAAACGAAACGCAGGTCCGTGCGATTTACCAACGGCTCGTGGCAAATGGCGATATTCAGAAAAAAATGATTAAACAAGCATTTGATCCGGTTGAACACCTGTTTTTACCGGATAGATATGTCAAAGGTTCTTGTCCAAAATGTGACGCAGCGGATCAATACGGTGATAGCTGTGAAGTGTGCGGTGCAACCTACTCACCCATTGACTTAAAAAATCCCGTATCGGCTATTTCCGGCGCTACGCCTGTTGAAAAAGAATCCGAACATTATTTTTTTGATTTACAGCGCTACGAAACTTTTCTAAGGGAATGGTCCCACAGTGGGGTGTTGCAATCCGAAGTCGCGAATAAACTTGAAGAATGGTTTTCCATGGGGTTAAAGGCTTGGGATATTTCTCGAGATTCGCCGTATTTTGGGTTTTTGATTCCGGATACCTTGGATAAATATTTTTATGTGTGGCTGGATGCGCCGATTGGGTATATGGCGGCATTTCAACGCTATTGTGATGAGTCCGGCACTTCTTTCGCAGAGTATTGGGACAAAGATGCAGCGACGGAGCTTTATCATTTTGTGGGTAAAGACATCATGTATTTTCATGCATTGTTTTGGCCTGCGTTATTAGCGGGAAGCGGCCATCGTTTGCCAACGGCTATTTTTACCCACGGGTTTTTAACCATCAATGGTCAAAAAATGTCTAAATCTCGCGGGACTTTTATTGAAGTGCGTCAGTATTTGCAACATTTGCACCCGGATTATTTGCGTTATTATTTTGCGGCAAAATTAAATGGTCGCGTGGATGATTTAGATTTGAATTTTAACGATTTACTGCATCGAGTGAATGCAGACTTGGTAGGGAAAATTGTAAATATTGGGAGCCGCTGTGCCGGATTCATTCACAAACGTTTTGATCAACAGTTAGCCGAGACCTTGGCGGTGCCTGAGTTGTATGCGAAAATTTTAGGATTGCGTGCGGACATTATTGATGCATATATTGCTCGAGATTATGCGCGTGCCATTCGTGCGATTATGGATGGTGCGGATCAAGTGAATCAATACATCGATGCGGAGAAACCCTGGGTACTAGCAAAAGAAGACGCAACCCTGCCCCAAGTACAGTTGATTTGTACGATGGGGTTGAATTTATTTCGAATCCTGATGACATACTTGAAACCCGTTCTGCCGCAGATGGCTGAAAAAGTAGAAACTTTTTTGAATTGTGATCCGTTAACTTGGGATGGGATCAATACGCCTTTACTTGCGCATCGCATTCATCCCTTTGTCATGTTAATGGCTCGAGTCGAGCAGCAGCATATTGATGATTTATTAACCGGGGGTAATGCGTGAGTGTGAGTCAATGCGACGCCATTGATCGATTATTGCCCCAGACGCAATGTGGTTTATGTGGATACGGCGGGTGTCGACCTTATGCTGAAGCGATGGCCTTGGGTGCCGCAAGCATTGACCGTTGTCCTCCTGGCGGCGTAACAACCTTGAGGGCATTAGCCGCGCTACTCAAAGTCGATCCAGTGCCTTATGAGGCCCAGGTGGCTGCCACAATGCGCATGCCTGCTATCGCCGTTATTCGCGAGGCGGAATGTATTGGTTGTACCAAATGTATTCAAGCTTGTCCTGTTGATGCAATAGTTGGTGCGGCGAAATGGATGCATAGTATTGTCACGCAGGAATGCACCGGTTGTGGATTATGCGTTGAACCCTGTCCGGTAGATTGTATCGATTGGGTGACGTTGCCTCATTTGAATGCTGGAGAGATGGCTTATGATCCTGCCCTGGCGCGCGCGCGATATGCGGCCAAACAAGTGCGTTTGCTCCAGACTGAGCAATTAGAGGCGCAACACTATCGTGAAAAAAAACGCCTAACTGACAACGGTAAAGATAGCGCGGTAGATAAAGAGGCGAAAAATGACTATATTCTTGGCGCGATGGCACGCGTGCGGTCGGGAAAGAAAGCATGAGGCGTGCGACCGTAAACGCGATATTAGCGCGCTTGTTTGAGCAGAACCCACATCCAAAAACTGAGTTACAGTATACGTCAAATTTTGAATTACTGATTGCAGTGATCTTATCCGCGCAAGCCACTGATGTGAGCGTGAACAAAGCGACGCAAGGGTTATTTGCGCAAGCGAATACCCCAAAAGTGTTGTTAGCGTTAGGCGAAGACAAACTTAAAGTAGCTATAAAGTCGATTGGTTTATACCAGTCAAAAGCGCGGCACATTATTCAAACATGCGAGCAGTTGATACGCTTGCATGGCGGAGAGGTGCCGAGCACGCGCGGAGCACTAGAAGCGTTGCCGGGGGTGGGTAGGAAGACCGCGAACGTGGTGCTGAATACTGGGTTTGGTGAGGGTGCGATCGCAGTGGATACGCATATCTTTCGAGTGGCAAATCGGACAGGAATGGGCCCGGGTAAGACGCCACTAGCGGTAGAGAAAGCCCTACTTAAACGCATAGATCAGGCGTATTTACGCCATGCTCATCATTGGTTAGTCTTGCATGGTCGTTATGTATGTGTCGCTAGAAAACCGCACTGTGCGTCG
>CANNJG010000130.1 GCA_947504795.1 Legionellaceae bacterium | reverse complement strand
TTCATCGACGTATTATTGTTTACTTTGGCAAACATGCTTTAAATATTTATGGCTTGCCAGCGGACCTTAAACAAGTTGAGATTAACTACTCTAATTATAAAAATCTTCTACATTGGTGCGAAAGGTAGGATATATCACTGATTCTTATTTATTCCCTTTTTGCTTATTTTATGTAACAATGGTACATTTTATAACAAATTAATCAAATGGGTCATATGTCAACCAATGCCGTTTTAGCCTACTTAGACTCTTTTCAGTCCACCCGAGAGCGCGGTTCACCGGGATTTTTTAACAGAGATTTAACACAAACGACAAGTCTTGAAGAACTTCTGAAAGAGATTAAGCAAAAAACCCTGGCTCAAGATAGAGACGCGCAATTTTTTGCACCTTATGGATTGCGGTATCCACAATTAACCATATTGCTGGAAACAATTCGCTGCAAAATTCGTGAGGAGGTTAATCAATCTAGCGTTTCTGAAGAAGCCAAAGCAATTCTGAATGCGGCTATGGTATTAACCACGTTGCTAGACGTGGTCAGTCGTGAGTGTATGTCGAACCCTTATCCAGATGAAACCGTCAATTTTGGGGGGTGTGATTTTATCAAGTTAAAGGATTTTCAAGATCCGTTTAAGTTTTATCAATACGGATATAAATTGAAGAATAGGACAGGGATTATACAAGTAAATAATAAAGACTTATACCAAGTTACGTTAGTCGAGAAGAGTCTCTATAACGAGTTGTGGCAAGTCCCTTTGCATGCGGAAAAACGTTACAAAGTGATTAAAAAATCAAGTCAAAACTCGGATGAGATAGCAAGTTTTTTCGCCGCAATCAAAAAGGGACAAAGCCGGTCAGCCATCTCCTCTGAATTATCCGCCGTCGTTAACTTTACGAAGCGTCGATGCAGCACCAATCGCAAACAAGAGCTCCGAGCCGTATTTAAAAGCAAATTAGGGGTTGATCTTCAGGATTGCGATGTTAAAGATTACGAACCAATGCCTCCCACGTTTATCAGTTGGTTGTGTATGCGCATACACGCGATTTTTATAGAATGGAATGACTGGCGGTTGGGGGCGCTTCGAGGACGGCGTTTGAGTGTTTTCATCGGTAACTTATTGGTTGCGATTGAATACGGTGAGGCCTGGACCAACTGGCATAATTGGCTAGAATCCCACGGTGTTTTATTTTTTTTCGCTAATATGGGATGGTTATTTTTCTTGCCCAGACTGATACGTAATCTCTGTATCTTGTTCTATCATGTGTTATCCGATTTGTTCTACGATTCTAAATTAAGTCGTATCGAAGTAGCCATGGATAGGACTACACGGTTTCGTATTCATTGGATGCGTTGTTGGGATGAAGTGATCAACGATAGTTATTGGTTGGCGAATGGCCTGGCGTTTCGATTTTTATTCTACGGGGTGGTTTCGATTACGACTATCCAGATTAATCTGTTGGCCCAGGCGGCTGATTTGTTGAATGCAGTGATACGCGCGACGTTATTGATTCGGCGCTTATCTACCCTAGAAAATGATCTTATGAAGCATGAAATGCCACTATCATTGAACCCTCATTTACGCGAACGAATTAATTTTGAGCAAAAGTTTTTACTATACATGGTGTTTCACTTTGTCGTGTTATTGGCGGCTATGCTGATGACCCTCCCCAGCGCGGCTGCAATGAGTCCTCTGCTTCCAGTGATCGGCGCAGTTTGTGCGGTGATTATGACCATCGTAACGTGGTCGATTCGAGCCAATTTTCAAACGCACCGTCAAAAGCAATTTGAACAGGAAAGTCTGAATACAGATCAGCCTCAGCAAGCGGATACACCCATCAGATCGAATCGCTCTTTTTTCGGATAACGCGCCTATCCTGCTGAAATTTAATCTTGACGAGACGCAAGGGTTTGTTATGCTCTTGATTTTGGTCATAGAGGTAAGTATGCAGAAAACGGATCTTCCGATGTTTCGTTCGATTCAGGTCGATACGTTCATAATGGGCCTAGATAAACTCTTAGCGGATCATTTACAGCGTATCGATACGTTGTCGGCGCAAGCGCATCCGACTTGGGATAGCTTGATGCGTCCATTAGAAACCTTGGAAAATGAGTTGGAACGCTTTTGGTCGCCTTTGTCGCATCTGCATGCCGTGGTGAATACGCCGGCGTTACGCGCCTGTTATGATGACTGTTTGCCGAAACTATCTGCGTATGGCGCAGCGATCGGACAAAATCAAGTCTTGTATGATGCGGTCAAGCGGTTGGATTTAAACGTTTTGAATGCTGCGCAACAAAAAATTGTTGCGGATCATTTGCAGGAATTTGAGCTATCTGGCGTCGCGTTATCACCGGCGCATAAAAAGCGCTTTGAAGCGATCAAAACGCAATTATCAAATTTATCAAATCAGTTTGAAAACCATGTGTTGGATGCGGTGCAGGACTATTATTATCCTATTGCCGATAAGGCTCGTTTATCTGGGTTACCGTCACATGCTGTGACTAAAGCGGCGCAGCTCGCCGAAGAAAAAGGGATACAAGGTTGGGCCATTGGTTTGGATCAGCCCAGTTATGTTGCGGTGGTGACCTATGCGGACGATCGTGATTTACGCCAAGCGCTGTATGAAGCTTTTGTGACACGCGCCTCCGATTTAGGGCCTTCCGCGGGACGGTTTGACAACACCCAGGTCATGCGAGATATTCTGGCGCTGCGGTTTGAAACAGCGCAACTGCTGGATTACGCCAATTACTCGGAACTTTCAATCGCAACAAAAATGGCAGAGTCGACGCAACAAGTGAAAACATTCCTCAAGGATTTAGTTGCCCGCAGTCATGCCCAAGCAAGCCAAGAATTTGCACAATTACAAGTGTGGGCTCGTGATACCCTCCACATAGAAGACATGGCGCCTTGGGATATTGCTTATGCATCGGAAAAGAAAAAAGAAGCGCTGTATGCCATTTCTCAAGAAACTTTACGTCCATATTTCCCATTGCCCAAAGTCATGTCCGGGTTATTTGCGATTGTCCAGCAGTTATATGGCATGCGTTTTGAAGAAGTGACCGACATTGACCGATGGGATACTGAAGTGACGTGCTACAGAATTGTTGATGAGCACGGTACCCTCCGTGGATTCATTTATGTCGACTTATTTGCGCGTGCCCACAAACGCGGCGGTGCGTGGATGGATTCTTGTCAAAGTCGCTGGGTTTTGGCGGACGGTACCGTGCAACCACCGATTGCCATGTTAACCTGTAACTTTGCAAAATCGGATACCATTGCGTGTTTATCCCATGATGAATTGACCACGTTATTTCATGAGTTTGGACATTGCCTGCATCATGTGTTGACCCAAGTGGATTACATTTCCGCATCAGGTGTGCATGGCGTGGAGTGGGATGCGGTGGAACTGCCGAGTCAATTTTTTGAAAATTGGTGCTGGGAAGCGCATGCGATACAACAGCTAACCGCTCATATTGATACGGGTGAGTCCTTGCCCGTAAGTGTCTTTGAACAGTTAATTGCTGCTAAAAACTTCCAATCAGCGATGATCATTGCCCGTCAACTCGAGTTTGCGCAATTTGATTTCGTTATTCATGAACATTTTAACCAAAGAAGTGATGTGATGCTTGTCACCGACGTATTAACGGAAGTTCGAAAAACGACTGCGGTGGTTCCTATCGCCCCTTATAATCGTTTTCAGCATAGTTTCACTCATATTTTTGCGGGTGGTTATGCTGCTGGATATTACAGTTATATATGGGCGGAAGTATTGTCTTGCGATGCGTTTTCGCGTTTTGAAGAAGAAGGGATTTTGAATGCAAAGACAGGTCGCGATTTTTTACATCATATTTTAGAGGTAGGCGGTTCACAAAAAGCATTAGACGCTTTTACCGCATTTCGGGGTCGCAAACCTACTATTGATGCATTATTACGTCATAATGGGATGATTAATACGCGGTAACCAAATCCTGGCAAGCTTGAAGATAAGCTTGTTCATCGGGCGCGCGTTGTTGTTTTTGCGCGAGCCAGATGCAATCGGCTAATGGTTCTAGTAAAAGATGCTCAACACGATGCGGGTCACCGTAACGTTTCAATAACTGTTGGTAGACCCGCTGCATACCGAAGGGACGATCCATGGCGACTTGGTCGCGAATGGCGAGATGTAGGCCCATATGCAAAAATGGATTGCTTTCGCCTTGTTCGGGGGAGTAATCCGCGTCTGGATCCTGTTGTGCTAATAGCGCATGATATTCGGGATGTTGCTGAATGACGTTGACTAATTGTGCTTCTAAAGGGGTAAGCGGGCAGCGCTGCAGGTGTTTGCGCCAGCTCTCGAAAAACATATGTCGCGTGTCTTGAACGGTATGGCCATAAAGCATAATTAATTCGACTTATATAAAATGCTAAGTTTAAAACATAATCGTATCCTTTCATAGAATATAGCGTCATGAGTTACGCCACAGAGTCGATTAAGTCCTGAAGAAAATTGAGCTTCGCGTCAGCAATTCCCGCTATTAAAAAATCTCTAGTAAAATAGGGGGGGTTCGGTGCATTTGAAAAAAAGATTTCGTAAACTATGCGCAACAGTTCAGTAAGAAGGCCTTCTTGCGTTTCA
>CANNJG010000129.1 GCA_947504795.1 Legionellaceae bacterium | reverse complement strand
GAGACCAATCAATAGATTGTCCTATAAACGCCCAAAAAAATCAGTAATGTTCACGTGTAGTTATAGATTCCCGCTCGCAAGAGTCGGCTTCGAATATGCTCAGTGCAGGCGGGAACGACGAAATCAAAAATTCAGGTGCGGAATGACGGATTAATAAAAATAAGTTGGGTAATTCTTATGCGGGGTTCGCTGAGAAAATACCAGAAAAAAAATCTAATCATCAATCCGATGAACTTAATAAAGCAGGCTTAGAATCTAGAGAAAATAAAACCCCCAAGCATTTATTAGACTCCCAAGTGGCGAATACTAAACCTGAGCGTAAAAACAAGCCTAGTCCCTGAGGCACGTCATTCAAGAAACTCTATCGATCTTCATCGTGACCGTACGAATAGTATTATCACTGACTTTAAGCACTTCAATCCGGAAGTTGGCAATTTTCAAACAGCACTCGGCCGGAGGAATATATCCCAAATATTCAATAATTAAGCCACTCAAAGTTCTCGGCCCTAAAGCAGGCAACTGCCAATGAAGCACGCGATTTAAATGCCTTAAAGTAATACTCCCATCAACGATGTAAGACCCATCTTTCTGTGCCGTAACATCTTGACTCATATTTGCAATATCGGTTGTAAACTCGCCGACCACTTCTTCTAAAATATCCTCCATGGTGACTAATCCCTGAAGATCACCATATTCGTTGACAACAAAACAACTCCGCCGTTTCATTTTTTGAAAATTCAAAATCTGACTATTCAGAGGCGTCGCCTGTGGAATATAATAAGGCGCATCGGCAATTTTGATTAATTTTTCTTTATCGAGACGCCCGCTCAACACTAAGTGCAATATAGAGCGCAAATGTACTATTCCCACAAGGTGGTCAATCGTGTGTCGATAAAGCGGGAGTCGGGTATGCTGAGTCGTTTCAATTTCCTCTAAAATTTTATGCCAAGGTTGTTCGAGATCTATCCCGATAATCTCTGCCTTCGGAACCATGATTTCCTCAACACGAGCTTGCTCTAAATCTAATAAGCTAATTAACATCCCTTTATGTTCAATCGGCAATAGAACACCGGCTTCATGGACCACAAAACGTAATTCTTCGCCGGTCAATTCATCCTTATGCACCTGCTCACTCGATACCCCCATCAAGCGTAAAAAACCATTTGCCAGCCAACTAATCATTATAATCGCCGGCCGAGCAATCCATGTTAATCCGGTCAAAGGCAGCGAACAGGCAAACGCTACTTTTTGTGCATGTAATGCAGCATAAACCTTAGGAATCATTTCTGAAAAGAGTAATATCACTAAAGTTAAAATCCCTGTTGCAAACAATGCGCCTGATTGCCCATAAAGCTGCTCACCAATCAACGTTGCCGCCATAGAGGCAACAACATTACACAACGTATTGCCAATCAAAATCACACTCAACAAACGGTCGGGATGCCTCAAAAGTTGGTCAATACGGGTTGCAGCACGATGTCTTTGCTTCACTAAATGACGCAAGCGATATCGATTTAACGACATAACACCAATTTCTGCTGAAGCAAAGAAAGCGGCGGTTACCACCAACGCGCCAACAAGGGAGAAAAGTATGGATAATGAAAAATGCACATCAGTCCTTAGATGCTTTGCGATTCCTAAATAGCACTTATTGTATCGTCTGTAGTAGGGAAAAAACAGAGGTTACGCACTGAACATTAGCGCCAATGACAGAATTTAAAAAATCAGGTATGATATTCGCTTATATCAGAAACCTGCTTACGTAGACTGGAATCAACTATGTTCGATCAACTGACTGAAAGATTAACTCACGCGTTTAAAAATATAACGGGCCAAGGTCGCTTTACTGAAGACAACATGCAAACCCCGCTTCAGGAAATTCGCCTATCTCTGTTAGAAGCCGATGTGGCCCTGCCTGTCGTCAAAACCTTTATTGAACAAATCAAAATTAAAGCCATCGGCCAAGACATTGATGTCAACCTCAAATCAAACCAAGCACTGGTCAAAATTGTCAAAGATGAATTAATTCACATTATGGGTGATAGCCGGGTCGAGTTTAATTTCAGCACCCAACCCCCGGCCGTGTGTTTAATTGCTGGCTTACAAGGTTCTGGGAAGACCACCAACAGTGCGAAGCTAGCCCGTCATTTACAAGACACTGAAAAAAAGAAAGTCATGCTGGTTAGTGTCGATATTTACCGACCCGCTGCAATTGAACAATTACGTATCTTGGCCGACTCTGTCGATGTCCTATTTTTTCCAAGCCTGATTTCAGAAAAACCTGTCGATATCGTCCGTAACGCCCTAGACCATGCCAAAAAGAATTTCATTGATGTCGTCATCATTGATACAGCCGGTCGTCTCCATATAGACGATGACATGATGCAAGAACTTAAGCACATCCATACAATCGCCAACCCCATTGAAACGTTCTTTGTCGTCGATAGCATGACCGGTCAAGATGCCGCCAATACAGCAAAAGCGTTCAACGAGGCGTTACCCTTAACAGGGGTTATTCTGACCAAGACAGACGGTGATGCCCGCGGAGGCGCCGCACTGTCTGTCAAATACATTACCGGAAAACCGATTAAATTCATCAGCTTTGGTGAAAAAATAGACTCTTTCGAACCCTTTCATCCTGAGCGCATTGCCTCACGTATCATGGGCATGGGAGACATCCTGTCGCTTATCGAAGAAGTAGAGCGCAAAACGGATAAAAAAACCAGTGAAAAACTAGCCAAAAAAATAAAAAAAGGCAATGGTTTTGATCTTGATGATTTCAAGCAACAACTCATTCAAATGAATACCATGGGCGGCATTTCTGGGATGATGAGCAAATTACCGGGCGTATCTCATTTATCCCAGAACGCTAAATCAGAGGTCAGTGATAAATCCCTAGGACAAACAATTGCGATTATTAACTCGATGACCCCCAAAGAACGCCGCATCCCCAAAATTATTATTGGTTCGCGTAAACGCCGAATTGCCCAAGGGTCGGGAACACAAATTCAAGACGTCAATCGTCTCTTGAAACGCTTTGAACAAATGCAAAAAATGATGCAAAAAATCTCAAAACCGGGGGGATTGAAAAACATGATGCGCGGTATGAATGGATTGCCTGGGATGAATCAATTCCTGCCTGATGAATAATATCCCCTTTACGAATAGGGACTTTGTACAAGGTCCAGTCCAATTCCAAGAATTGGTTAAATTATAGTCAACCCCTTGGGCTTGACTGTTAATGGGGCTCTATTGAGCCTCTTGCAAAATTACGAATATTTTGACCGATTAACAGCATGAAGCTCTTTAAAAAATCACGTCAGTTGTCCGATGGTCAACACTGTATTTTCTATCCATTTTATCTCCAAATATAAGGCTAACAACTCTCTTCCCGCCGACGTGCAGCGCTTCTCCCCAACGTACCGCGCTTTATGCGCGGTATCCAGCAATCTTAATTAATTCATGGACCCCGCCAACAAGTAACGGCGCGTAGCATGAACAAATCCGTCTTTTAAATCCCAAGTTACGTATGCTTTACTGAGGCTTCTCAATGGATACCCGCTATCTGAGCTCATCACTCTGTCCTTGTTCGGTATCGGCGGGTACGTGGGCGGGAAGAGTTGATTTAAAATTTAGCAAAAAAGAGTATTTTTAAATTTGGTTTGACAGCCCTGAATAAAACCTTGCGTTCAAAGGACAACTTTAATATAATGCATGACATTTTCTAAGTAACATAGCTAACTATAGAGGAAACAATGGTCGTTATTCGTTTAGCTCGGGCCGGCGCTAAAAAGCGTCCTTTTTATCATATCGTTGTAACCGATAGCCGTAAGCGTCGTGATAGTAGTTATATCACAAGCATTGGATATTATAATCCTATTGCTCGCGGCGGTGAGGTGCGACTGCATTTGGAACTCGACCAATTAAATCATTGGGAAGGTAAAGGTGCACAATTATCAGATCGAGTCGCCTCTTTAGCTAAAGAGCACAAAAAAGCAGCGGGTGAGTAATCAGTTAGACTGGGTTGTCATCGGTCGTTTTGGTCGTCCACAAGGACTGAAAGGCTTTATTCGGGTTATTTCTTTTACAGAACCCGAACAATCTATATTTGAATATTCGCCGTGGTATAGGTTTCACGATGGCCAGTGGTTACCCATAGAATTGGAAAGCCCCGTGAAACAAAATAATACGCTATTGGTTAAAGTTCCTGGGTATGCGCAGCGCGAACAACTAGCAACCTTGACCCACACAGAAATCTGGGTTACAAGTGCTCAATTGCCCATTCTGGCTGACGGAGAATATTATTGGCAAGACATGCTTCACATGCAGGTGTCCACCCAAACAGGTACAGTGCTTGGAGAAGTGACGAGCTTATTATCGACAGGCTCGAATGACGTCTTGGTAGTTTGTGGCAAAAAACGCCATTTAATTCCTTATGTTAAAGGGATATACATACTATCCATTGACCCCGTTAAACGTAACATCGTCGTTGACTGGGATGAGGAATTTTAAATGAAGCAGTTCGGCGTGATTACGCTGCTGCCAGAGATGTTCGTCGCTCTAACCCATGGGGTGATTGGCAGGGCGATTGAGCAAGGCATTGCCGAGGTT
>CANNJG010000128.1 GCA_947504795.1 Legionellaceae bacterium | reverse complement strand
TGGCGCTGAAAATAGCTTACAAGTGGAATTTTATATGACGGGAACGGAAAAACCGGGGATGACCGGTTGTGGTTTATGGATTATAAACCCACCTTATGTGCTGCCTGAGGAGTTGAAACTTATATTGCAAGCATTACGAAAAGTTTTCAATCCCGGGGTTTCGTCTTATCTAATGGAAACAATCAAGAAGCAACCCAGTGATCAAAACGAGCGCTTTAGCTAATCACATACCGTTTAGACTAAAAAAAAATCAGCAGGGGTTTATTCTTCATGATTTTTTTAGTAGACTGCATCATCCTTGTTTTTTAATCCGGCCGTTGCATTGAAATTTAAATTAAGAATATTGACGTCCCTAATGTTATCCGGCCTGATATATACCCAGACTGCCATGTCCCAGACAACACCTAATGTCTGGGATGTTTTGCGTCAACAATTTACGCTAAACCATGAAGCAACCCAACCAGAAGTTCAAAACCAGCTGCGCTGGCTAATCGCGCACCCAAGCTATCTGCAAAAATTGGCTCAATCCGAGCCGTATATGTACCACATCATTACGGAACTCAAAAAACGCCACATACCCGGTGAAATCGCACTAATTCCAATGATAGAAAGTTCATATGATCCATTCGCATATTCTGGTGCGGGTGCGGCAGGTTTATGGCAACTGATGCCGGGCACAGGCACTGATTTGGGATTGAAACAAGATTGGTGGTTTGATGGCCGACGTAGTATTCGCCCAGCAACTGATGCAGCACTTAACTATTTGGTCTATTTAAATAAGTTTTTTAACGGGAACTGGATTCTGGCCTTCGCAGCATATGATTCTGGCGAAGGAACCATGGCACGCATTATTAAAAATAGTGGTCAAACGGGGGAAATTCACTTTTGGTCACTACCTGTTCCAACTGAAACCAAGGCGTATATCCCACGCCTGTTAGCCCTAGCTGAGATCATTCAAAATCCACAACGCTATAAAGTCGAGCTCCCTGATATCCCGCATACGCCTTATTTTGAAGAGGTCAATATTGGTAGCCAAATTGACTTAAGTCATGCTGCTAAACTGGCAGGCATTTCTTATCATGATCTGATTAAGCTTAATCCCGGTTATAATCGCTGGGCAACAGCGCCATATCGCCCTTATAAACTTTTAATCCCTGCCAATCGTGTTGAAAATTTCAACCGAAATCTGGCTAATTTCCCAGAAGATCAGCGTGTTAGCTGGACACGTCATCAAGTCAGTGCGGGAGATAATCTGAATATCATTGCACAACGATATCACACGACGATTAATCTCATTAAAGAGCTTAATCAACTGAAATCCGATTCAGTAAAAAAAGGTCAGTTCGTGATCATTCCTAGCACAAAAAATGGGCCGGTATTTGCAAGAAAGAACACGCCAACACCGGCCCTACCAAATCGTGCTGTAACGCCCCATTTTACGTCACTCAAGCAATACAAAATAATCCATATTGTCGAAAGAGATGAGTCCTATGCACAATTGGAAAAGAAGTATGGTGTATCAACGAATCAAATCAAATCATGGAACAAGTTGCGATCCCGCAAAGAATTACAACGCGGTCAGCAGCTGGTTATCTGGCGACGTGGTGGGGCTATTGGCACTTATGTGATTCGATCTGGCGACACACTAACTCAAATCGCCAAACGAAATAATACTAAAGTTGGATTACTGGTTCAGCTCAATCCTGCTTTGAAAAAACGACTTCTTCGCCCAGGACAACGGATCAAGCTGGGTTAGGGGTGAGAGTCATCCGAGCCGCAGGTCGGTTTAGATCTGCTATACTTAACCTACACTTAAGAGTAAAGTTGAAAACATGAAAATATTATTTGATTTTTTTCCTATCCTGCTTTTTTTCATATGCTATAAATTTTATGGCATATACACAGCCACGGCTGTTGCGATGGCAGCTTCAGTCGTCCAAGTTGTCTTTCATCGAATCAAACACCAGCGTTATGAAAAGCTGCATTTAATCAGTTTGGGCTTAATCCTGGTTCTTGGCGGAGCTACTTTATTCTTCCATAACCCTTGGTTCATCAAATGGAAACCAACAGGCATTTACTGGTTATCATCGGTAGTTTTTTTAGCTTCATCGTTTATTGGAAAAAAAGTAATCATTCAGAAAATGATGGAAGGCAATGTTAATTTACCAAAAAAAATATGGTTGCGGTTAAATACGGCTTGGGCTATATATTTTTTATTTATGGGCGCATTAAATCTTTATGTTGCCTATCATTATGACACGGATATTTGGGTTGACTTTAAATTGTTTGGTGGTGCCGGCTGCATGCTGGTATTTGTATTCTTCCAGGCAATGTACTTAACCCGGCACGCAATAGAACAACCTATAGACGTAGAACAGCCCAAGGAAGAGCCGCACTAGTATAAGGAACCAACATGCGATTACTACTGGTTGAAGACGACGAACTATTGGGGGACGCGGTTAAAACCGGTCTTACTCAATTTGGCTATGTGGTTGACTGGGTCAAAGATGGTGAAACGGCGCGCTCCGTCATCAAAACCGAATCGTTTGAGCTTATTATTTTAGATTTAGGCTTGCCTAAATTGTCTGGTATCGGCCTGTTACAAAGTATTCGCCTAGATCAGAATACGACCCCTGTCATCATCCTGACCGCGTTTGAATCAGTAGAAGATCGTATCAAAGGTCTGGATAGTGGTGCCGATGACTACATTGTCAAACCCTTTGATTTGAACGAGCTAGGCGCTCGAATACGAGCGCTAGTTAGACGTTCACAAGGACGCGCTGATACGGCCCTTCAATACAGAAACATAACCCTCGACCCTGCAGCACACTCCGTTTTGATGGATGATGTGCCTGTAAATATTTCTCGGCGTGAGTTTTCCTTGCTGCAAAAACTATTGGAAAACAGCGGACAAGTATTATCGCGTGATCAGTTGATGCAAAGTATTTACGGGTGGGATGAGGACGTTGACAGCAATGCCCTTGAGGTACACATTCACAATCTACGAAAGAAACTCAAGGCTACTTTTATCCGCACAATCCGTGGTGTAGGATACATGGCCGAGAAAAAAGACGCCACCTGAGGTTGACTCGTGAAATCATCCATACGGAAATTCCTGCTTATTTATCTTTTACTGGCCATCGGGCTAACCACCACGTTGACTGCCATCGGCAATTATTATCTTGACCAACAAGATATCCAAGATCATCTGGATACATTAATGGCCGTTTCCGCTCTTTCATATCAAGCTTTGCTAGGCGATGACATACATGAGCGCCCTGTATTAGAAATACAAAAAACACTTGAAAATATTCCGAAAAAAGTAGAAGAGTATTATCCCAAGCCGCACCTTTTCACGGAGCCGCCCGACTATTATCTGGATAAATTTAATTTTCAAGTTTGGACGGATGATGGGCGACTTTTACTCCATTCACCTAGCGCGCCTAATAGCCCTCTAAATGGCAAGACGGATGGGTTTAGTGATAACAACCTCGACCCACAAAAATGGCGTGTATTTACCACTCATAATCCAAAAGCCAAATTACGCACCGTAGTGGCTGAACGTTATGACGCGCGAAGTGAGCTGGGAAAGCGTATCGCGCAGGATGATATTTACATCATGCTGTTAACGTTTCCATTATCGGGTTTACTGATTTGGATCATCATCGGACGAGGCTTGAAGAGTCTCGGTCGCATCGCTCAGGAAGTATCCAACAGAGCACCGAGTCATTTAGAACAGGTCAATATCAAAGAAGTGCCTAACGAGATAAAACCCCTGATTGACGAGTTAAATAAGCTATTTTTCCGATTAAAAGAAGGTTTTGAACGTGAGAAACGATTTACAGCGGATGCAGCGCATGAACTGCGCACCCCCCTTGCTGCGATTAAAACACAAGCGCAAGTTGCTCTTAACAGTAATAGTATTGAAGATAAAAATATTGCGCTGCAAAAATTAATTGGCAGCGTCAATCGAAGCACCCATATCATTCAACAATTATTGACCATGAATAAACTGGTTCCGGAAGCGGCAAGCACTACTGATCTCGATGATGTGAACTTGACCCGAGTAACGCGTGAAATATTGGCTATGTTAGCACCGGCTGCAATTGAAAAACAAATTGAGCTTGAATTTGATCCCGTCGATAATATCCCACGTTTTACTGGCCACTCCACAGCGATAGGCATTTTAATTCGTAATCTGGTCGATAACGCCATTCGTTATTGCAATCCTCGTGGTTACGTTATTGTTCGCATCTATCAGCAACAGCATGAAATTGTTCTGGAGGTTCGCGATAATGGCCCAGGCATCGATGTTGAATTACAATCTCGTGTCTTCGAACGATTTTTTAGAGTTCTTGGCAATAAATGCCCAGGAAGTGGTTTAGGCCTAGCGATTGTTCAGCAAATTTGCACACTGCATAATGGACGCGTTGTTCTTGAGACACCCACGGAGGGAGCCGGATTGATTGTGAAGGTTTTTTTCCCGGTTTAAGCGGGAAAAATTCCGTTTTTTTTTATATAACCCAGTGCAAAGTGAACGGTTGGAACGCAAGGTGACTTTTTGAGACAGAACCCTGAGTCCTGCCCAGCGTTATGATGGCTTGAGCGCAGTGCCATGAAAGTGGCATGCTGCGTTCTTAGAGTTAGAGGGGCTGGCCGCAGCAATGCGTTCCGCTTACTCGACAAAGAC
>CANNJG010000127.1 GCA_947504795.1 Legionellaceae bacterium | reverse complement strand
TAGCCGCAGTGATGGCACATGAAATGTCTCACGTACGCCAACATCATCTGTATCGTATGCTCGAACATCAAAAGCAAATGCGGATCCCAATGCTAGCAACTATCCTAGCCGCCGCGGCACTAGGAGTCCTTAATCCCGCGTTATCCAGTGGCGCATTGATGGGCGCGCTATCCGGGTTTGCCCAAGACAATATTAATTTTGTGCGCGCCAATGAAAAGGAGGCCGATAGTATTGGTATCAATATGCTCACCCAATCAGGATTTGATCCGCGCGGCATGGCCGGATTTTTTAAGAAAATGCAAGAAAGTTCACGTTACCGGTACACTGAAAATATTCCCGCTATTTTGCGCACCCACCCCCTAGATGAAGACCGAATTGCAGAAGCGGAAGGTCGTGCCGCTTCTGCCGCACTGCATCAGACATACCCAGACCAGTTACCCTATCAACTCTTCAAAGAATTAATTCGTAATACAGTCAGCACGCATCAGAAACAATCGCTTGATGATTATCGATACCGTTGTGCGCATCATAATGCTGACAAAGCCTGTCATTACGGCTACGCACTGAGCTTAATTCATAACAATCAATATCCTCAGGCATTACAGCAATTAAAACCTCTACTCGCTGCGGATCCCAATAATTTATATTACGTCATTGCGCTGACAACCATTTACAAAGAACAATCGCAACCGGCGCAAGCCGTAACGATTTTGCGCGATTTCTATGCCAATTTTCCAGACAGCTATGCGGTACTTGCCGAATATAGTGACGCTTTGGTTGCAGCGAACCAATCTGACAAAGCAGTCAGCTTACTCTTAATCGGAAATCGTCAATTTAAAAATGATCTACCCTTGTGTAACCGTCTGGCACGCGCTGAAGCTGCCAGCCATCATATGGGTTATGCTTATTTTACCCTAGCCGAATGTCATCTGTTACAGGGAGAAACTCACGACGCAATGCGTCAATTAAAATTGGCTAAAACATTTGCGCAAACGGATCACTTGTTGCAAGCCAGAATCGCGGCGAAGATAGACGTTATCACTCAAAACACCCCTAAATAATAGGTCAGTTTATGCCTCAGCGTTGCATCAAATATGCCCCTAACATCGCACACAATAACGTGGGCCCAACTGCTGCCAGCAATGCAGGGAATTGATAAATTTGACTTAATGACCCGCAAAATCGATTTAAAATATAAAACCCAAAACCGACCACTGCACCCATTATCAGTTTTGATCCCATACTCGAAGAGCGAAGTGGTCCGAATACAAAAGGAATCGCTAATAACATCATGACGACCGTCGTTAACGGCAATACGATCCGTTGCCAATAAACGAGTTGATAATTACGCACATTCTGATGACTTTGCTTTTGCGCCAACAAATAACGCGATAACTCCGAAAAAGTCATTTCATCCGGCTCGTTATGCGAAATCAACAACATGCGCGGATCCAGATCGACGTCCCAAGCACTCTGTACTTGTTGCGTCGTCGCTACCTTCAATCCATTGACGGTGGTTTGGGACAAGTTATGAGCTATCCAATGCCCTTGCTCGTTGGTCACCCGATCAATATGACGAACAAAGACCAACTGATTATCGTCATCAAAATGAAATTGTTCTACCGCTAACAATTGAAGCGGCATCGATACGCTTGCGACGGTGATAATATCATGATAACTGCGAAACCATAGCCCTTGGGATGTTTTAAGCGTTTGCCCACGACCCATTGCTTGCATTTTATGTGCATTCGCCCATAACACCATCTTAGGAAATACCATTTCCCCCAATAGCGTCATAGTCAGAATCAATATTGCAGCGCCTTTAAAAATCGCAAGGGTCATTTGCCCTATAGACATCCCTGCAGCACGCATCACCACTAATTCATGATGATTCCCTAATACGCCCAACCCCACTAAACAGCCCAACAAACTCGCCATAGGAAAAAACAAATACACCTGGTAGGGAATATTCAAACCGATAAAATAAAGCGCTTGAGCGATGCCATAATTGCCTTTCCCTAGATCGCCCAGTTGATTCACAAATAAAATGAACCCTTGCAACCCGGTTAGCATAAGTAGTACCAACAAAATTGCTGCGATCACTGTTTTGATGACGTACCGCTCAATCAAACGCCCTGAGCTAGAGGTGTTTTGGCGAAGAGATATCATGATAGTGTCAACTTTTGACGCCACATTAATCCAAGTCCTAAGGCGACCACCAATCCATGCAACCACCACATGCCAATGATTGCAGGTAATTTGCCGGTCGCTATCCAATCGCGGGTCACAAACATGAAATTGGCATATAGCACCGCCAAGAGCATAGCAGGTAATAACTTGGCATATTTACCCGATCGTGGATTCACACGACTCAGTGGAATCCCCACCATCGTCAAACAAATGACCATCAACGGAATAGACAACCGCCATTGAATTTCAGCCGCCTTAACGGTGTCCGCATTATTAAAAGGCAATAACGCTCGAAAGGGCACCGTGCGAATATCATTTTTTACGGTCACGTCGGAGTGGGGTAACCGCGCTTCATAACGCTCAAATGAAGCGATTTCAAAATCTGCTTGCCCAGGTTTACCCTGATACTGCTTACCTTCATTTAAGGTCAGATAGACCTCTCCAGACGCAGAATCTTGTTGGAGTGACGCGCCACTTGCCGTCAAAATATCCCATGTCGTTTGCTGATCTTGAGTCATCCGTTTCGCAATAAAAATGCGCTTGGCTCTAGTATGTTTGGTATTCATCGATTCGATATAAAACACATACTGCCCACCCATCACGTCTCGAAAACGGCCGGGTACCACGGTTTGAATCAAGGTTTGGATACCCGTGGTCTGGAGCAATTTCGCACGCTGATACGCAATCATAGGATTCATGTTGATAAGCCACGCTGTTAAAGCCGCGACCACGACCGCCATGAGTAATGTGTGCTTAAGAAGCGTTTGATGACCATACCCACACGCTTGCAAAACAACCATTTCTGATTCCGCATACAAGCGCCCATAAGCCAGCAGTAAAGCAAAATAAAATCCTAAGGGCAGTAACAAACTCAAAAGATTGGGTAATTCTAAAATCATCAACTGAAGCACTAGCATCCCTGGAATAATGCCACTCGCAGCTCGATTGAGATAAATCACTACTTGATTCGACATAAAGATCAGTACTAAGATACAGATCAAAGCGACAAGGGTGATAAACAGTTCTTTGGCCAAATAACGAAAAATAATCAACGCATTTACCCTGGATATATCTCAGTTCGTACGATAAAATAGCAGAATTTGCGCATAACGGGAAGCAATAATGGAACATGGATTAACGTCAACGCTCGATCAACCCAACACTGATTGCTTGATAATGGGTATCTTTAGCGACCAACCGCTCCCAAAGATGCCTGTCTCGGAAGCAACCCTATCTCTGATTCAAACGCTTCAGAGCAAATTAAAAGAACCACAAGATACCGTCTATCAAGCCGATCATAACGGCCAAACTTTCGCCCTTATTCATTGTGGTAGCACCACAGATTATACACTCACTTCACTCAGAAAAAGTATTCAAAAAATTGCTCAGATCATTATTCAGCAGCGCCTGAGTTCAGTTACCCTTGCGCTCCCACCCCTTCCACAACACAATGTCAATTCACAAATAGAGCACATGGTCCTGCAATTAGAAGATGAGTTTTACCAGTTTCTGGAATTTAAAACTCAAAAAAAACAACCTTACGCCCTTTCATCCGCCGTATGGTACTTGCCCAAAGCAACTGAAGCGGCTTTAAAAATAGCGAGTACCATTGCTGACAATGTCAAGTTTGCGCGTGACCTGGCTAATTTACCTGCCAATATCTGCACCCCAACTTATATCGCTAAACAAACACATATAGTCGATACCGAGTGGGATAGCATTACGGCCAAAGTCATCGATAAACATACCATGGAATCATTAGGCATGGGGGCTTTTTTAGCTGTTAGTAAAGGCAGTGTCGAGCCTCCGCAACTTGTTGTGATAAAATATAACGGCAACCCTAAGGAAGCACCCATCGTTCTGGTCGGTAAAGGCATCACCTTTGATTCAGGCGGGATTTCCTTGAAACCGCCCGAAGGCATGGAAGAAATGAAATACGATATGTCGGGTGCTGCTTGTGTTTTAGCCGTGATCAAAGCCTGTGCCGAATTGCAATTACCTATCGAAATCATAGGATTATTAGCATGCGCCGAGAACCTACCGAGTGGGTCTGCGGTAAAACCTGGTGACGTGGTTACCAGCATGTCTGGGCAAACGATTGAAATCGTCAATACAGATGCCGAAGGTCGTTTAGTACTTGCAGATACCCTCACGTATGCCAAGCACTTTAAGCCAAAGTTCGTAATCGATATTGCTACCTTAACTGGCGCTGTAATTACGGCATTAGGCTCGGTCAATTCTGGATTGATGAGTAATGATGATGAATTAGCCAACCTATTACTCGCAGCAGGGAGTGAAAGCCAAGACAAACTCTGGCGCTTACCCTTAGAGCCGGATTATCAAGACATGATCAACAGCCCTGTTGCGGATATTATGAATTCAACCCCCGGTCGTGCCGCTGGATCCGTTACCGCGGCTTGTTTCTTATCGCGCTTTACAGAAACTTTTCGTTGGGCACATTTAGATATTGCTGGAACCGCTTGGGTGAGCGGCAAAGACCGTTGCGCAACGGGCAGACCCGTAAAGCTACTGATGCAGTTTTTGCGAAATATGGTCACTCATGCGCATTGATT
>CANNJG010000126.1 GCA_947504795.1 Legionellaceae bacterium | reverse complement strand
TTGATTAACTCATTATCTGTCTATGCTCGAACTAATGACTATGGTTTCATTGAGACACCCTGCAGAAAAGTAATTGATGGCCGGGTTACCGATGATATTGAGTACTTATCAGCGATTGAAGAAGTCGATCAGTACATTGCTCAATCAAGTGTCTCTCTTGATGAACAAGGAAATATAACCGCAGATTTAGTTCCGTGTCGTCATGAAAATGAATTTTCATTAACAACGCCTGATAAAATTAATTATATGGATGTGTCGCCCAAACAGATCGTTTCTGTCGCCGCATCCTTGATTCCTTTCCTTGAGCATGATGACGCGAATCGTGCATTGATGGGCTCAAACATGCAGCGTCAAGCTGTTCCGACATTACGTGCTGAAAAGCCGTTGGTCGGCACGGGAATGGAGCGTACAGTTGCTTCAGACTCCGGTGTCTGTGTTGTAGCTCGACGTGGAGGAATCATTGATTTGGTTGATGCTTCGCGTATCGTTGTGCGCGCTAATGATGATGAAACTACAGCTGGTGAGACAGGTGTTGATATTTATAATCTGACCAAGTACTTTCGTTCAAATCAGGATACTTGTATTAATCAAATCCCGATTGTTAGTAAGGGTGATCGAATTAGTCGTGGTGATATCATGGCAGATGGTCCTTGTACTGATATGGGTGAGCTAGCTCTTGGGCAAAACTTGTTGGTCGCATTCATGCCATGGAATGGGTACAACTTTGAAGACTCCATTCTTATTTCTGAAAGAATCGTACAGGATGATCGATTTACTTCAATTCACATCGAAGAGTTGACCTGTATTGCTCGCGATACAAAATTAGGAACTGAAGAAATTACTGCAGATATTCCTAATGTAGGTGAATCAGCGTTAGCAAACCTTGATGAGTCAGGTGTTGTATACATTGGTGCGGAAGTAACTGCTGGTGCTATTCTAGTCGGTAAGGTTACACCTAAAGGTGAAACTCAATTAACGCCCGAAGAAAAATTATTACGTGCAATTTTTGGCGAAAAGGCGTCGGATGTAAAAGACTCATCATTACGTGTTCCGTCTGGAATGAATGGCACGATTATTGATGTGCAAGTTTTCACCCGCGATGGCCTTGAGAAGGATACTCGGGCTAAAAGCATTGAAGAGGAGCATCTGGCGGCTGTTCGTAAAGATTTGATTGACGAAAGACGGATCCGTGAAGAAGACATCTACCAGCGTGCTTATAATTTATTGATTGATAAAGCTGCGACTGGTGGCCCAGGCAGTTTAAAGCCTGGTTCTAAAATTACCAAAGATTACCTTGTCAATACAACCCGTGAAAAATGGTTTGATATACGCATGGAAGACGAAATAATTAGTCAACAACTTGAGCAGTCTTCAAAGCAATTAGAATCTCTGGCCAAGGAAATTGAAAAGAGATTCAACGATAATCGCAAGAAGATAATACAAGGTGATGATCTAGCTCCTGGCGTATTAAAAATTGTTAAGGTTTATCTGGCTGTTAAACGTCGAATTCAGCCTGGTGACAAAATGGCCGGGCGTCATGGGAATAAAGGTGTTATTTCAATCGTTGTTCCTATGGAAGATATGCCTTATATGGAAGATGGCACACCTGTTGACATCGTGCTTAATCCACTTGGCGTACCGTCACGGATGAATATTGGCCAAGTATTGGAAACGCATTTAGGACTCGCTGCCAAAGGTTTAGGACATCGAATAGCCGAACTTTTAGATAAAAAGCGTCCATTGTCCGAAATTAAAGATTTCATGTTGAAAATTTATAACCATGATGGGCAGAAGCGTGTTGAGTTAGATGGCATGAGCGACAAAGAGCTACTTGTGCTTGCTAATAATTTGCGTGGGGGAGTTCCTATGGCAACGCCGGTGTTTGATGGAGCGAATGAGTCTGAAATTGAAGCAATGCTTGAATTGGCAGGCCTACCATTAGATGGTAAAACACGGCTAATTGATGGACGAACCGGCAGGAAGTTTGATAATCCAGTTACAGTTGGCTATATGTATATGCTTAAACTGAATCACTTGGTTGATGACAAAATGCATGCTCGCTCGACAGGATCGTATAGTCTAGTTACCCAGCAACCATTGGGTGGTAAAGCCCAGTTTGGTGGACAACGCTTCGGGGAAATGGAAGTCTGGGCGCTTGAGGCATATGGTGCCGCCTATACGTTGCAAGAAATGTTAACTGTTAAA
Source organism: Legionellaceae bacterium (assembly GCA_947504795.1). Taxonomy (GTDB): domain Bacteria; phylum Pseudomonadota; class Gammaproteobacteria; order Legionellales; family Legionellaceae. The sequence continues at coordinate 2,595 of CANNJG010000126.1, read as the reverse complement.
TCGGATGACGTTGGCGGAAGAACAAAAATATATAAAAATATTGTCGATGGTGATCATCGCATGGATCCAGGCATGCCAGAGTCATTCAATGTATTATTGAAAGAAATTCGGGCTCTTGGTATCGATATTGAACTGGATCACGACTAGCTAACTTGCCTGTAACACCATCTCCTGCCGCAAAGCCAATTAGGGTTTGCGGTAGGGGTTTTGACTGACCATTTTTGGAGGCACAACCTTGTCTACGATAGTAATGAGTGATCTGCTGGGCCGACTCAAGCAACAAGGCCAAAGTGAAGAATTTGATAAAATTACGACCAACATTGCATCGCCTGAAAAAGTGCGATCATGGTCATTTGGTGAAGTTAGAAAACCGGAAACGATTAACTATCGTACCTTCAAGCCAGAACGGGACGGTTTATTCTGCGCTAAAATATTTGGACCAGTTAAAGATTATGAGTGTCTGTGCGGCAAATATAAACGATTGAAACATCGTGGCGTTATTTGTGAAAAATGCGGTGTCGAACTAGCACAAGCCAAGGTACGTCGTGAACGCATGGGCCATATTGAATTGGCAAGCCCTGTTGCACACATCTGGTTTTTGAAATCTTTGCCTTCTAGAATTGGCTTGTTATTAGATATGACGCTTCGTGACATTGAACGTGTTCTGTATTTTGAAGCGTTTGTAGTCGTTGATCCTGGCATGACAGAAATGGAACGAGGACAATTGCTTAATGATGAGGTTTATCTGGATGCAATAGAACAATATGGCGATGAATTTGATGCGCGCATGGGAGCAGAGGCGATCCGTGATTTATTACGTCAAATTGATTTAGAAGAAGAGATTAAATCTTTACGTGAAGAGCTGCCAATTACTAACTCTGAAACGAAAATAAAAAAAATCACCAAACGACTTAAGTTACTTGAGGCGTTTTTTGGGTCAGGCAACAAGCCAGAATGGATGATTATGACGGTTTTACCAGTGCTGCCGCCTGATTTACGTCCGTTGGTTCCTCTGGATGGTGGTCGTTTTGCTACATCGGATTTGAATGACTTATACCGCCGCGTTATTAACCGAAATAATCGCCTAAAACGTTTATTAGATTTGAATGCTCCGGACATCATTGTTAGAAATGAAAAACGGATGTTACAAGAATCTGTAGACGCCTTGCTGGATAATGGACGCCGTGGACGCGCCATTACTGGTACCAACAAGCGGCCGCTAAAATCCTTAGCTGACATGATTAAAGGCAAGCAAGGTCGATTCCGTCAAAACTTACTTGGTAAACGAGTGGATTATTCTGGACGGTCAGTTATCGTCGTCGGCCCGACTTTGCGTTTGCATCAGTGTGGATTGCCCAAGAAAATGGCGCTCGAGCTGTTTAAACCATTTATTTTCAGCAAACTGGAATTCCGCGGATTGGCAACAACGATAAAAGCCGCTAAAAAAATGGTTGATCGTGAAGAAGCAGTTGTATGGGATGTATTGGAAGATGTTATTCGTGAACATCCTATTCTGCTAAACCGCGCACCAACCTTGCATCGATTGGGAATCCAAGCATTTGAGCCAGTACTCATTGAAGGTAAGGCAATTCAATTGCATCCGCTAGTCTGCACTGCCTATAATGCTGACTTTGACGGCGATCAGATGGCCGTGCATATTCCATTGACCATTGAAGCGCAGCTTGAAGCTCGATCTTTGATGATGTCGACTAACAATATATTATCACCGGCAAGTGGCGAACCAATTATTGTACCAAGTCAGGACGTTGTTTTGGGGTTGTACTACCTGACTCGTGAGCGAATCAATGCCAAAGGCGAAGGAAAAACTTTTGGAAGTACGCAAGAGGCACAAAATTTTTATGAAGATGGTATTGTTGATATCCATGCAAAAGTTAAAATTCGTATGCCAGCTGATGTCTCTGTTCATCCCTTAGGTTACGAGTTAATTGAGACAACAGTAGGGCGAGCAATTCTGTCCGATATTTTACCAAAAGGTATGCCGTTCTCACAAATTAATCGCCCAATGACTAAAAAAGCAATATCGAAAGTTCTCGATGGTTGTTACCGAAATTTTGGTGTCAAGGAAACGGTTATATTTGCTGATCAGCTTATGTATACAGGTTTTAAATATGCCACACGTGCTGGCGCGTCGATTGGAATCCAGGATATGTCGATTCCTGAAGATAAAGCGGCGATCATTGAACAAGCAGATAATGAAGTCCGCGAAATTGAGTCTCAGTTCCGTTCAGGCTTGGTTACTAATGGTGAGCGCTACAATAAAGTTATCGATATTTGGTCGCGCACCACTGAAATGGTAGCTAAATCGATGATGGCTAATATAGCTACAGAAGAAATCATAGACCGTGAAGGAAAAACAGTTCGACAAGATTCATTTAATCCGGTGTTCATGATGGCAGACTCCGGAGCTCGAGGTTCGGCGGCGCAGATTAAACAGCTTGCTGGTATGCGCGGCTTGATGTCAGCTCCTGATGGATCGATCATTGAAACTCCTATTACTGCAAATTTCCGTGAAGGGTTGAATGTATTCCAATATTTTATTTCCACTCACGGTGCTCGAAAAGGTTTGGCGGATAC
>CANNJG010000125.1 GCA_947504795.1 Legionellaceae bacterium | reverse complement strand
TGTGCTGTAGTAAGTGACTGGGGAGAGGCAATAACTTTATGTAGGTCGGTATCGCAACGTTCGAATACTAAGTATACCTCATTAACAGGTTCTTTAGCAGCTGAAGCTGCGATGTATTCTAAAGAAATTAAATCAGGATGACCCTTTAACATACGTAAGAGCGAGATTTCTCTTAATAACCGTGTGGCACTGATAGCATCTGTGGAATAATCGATTATTTTTTTTATAGCTACTTTCTTTTGTGTGCTTTTGTCCACACCCTCAAAAACTGATCCTGACGCACCACTGCCCACGAGTCTGCCGAGTTGATATTTCGAATCTAGCGCACCACATTCATGCGGTTCAGTTATTGGATGGCAGTGGCTAGCTAGCATAAATGAAATACAATTCAGAAAATTTATTGGAGTATTATATATGAACTTCAAGCAGTTAACAATCTTACGATGAGGAACCTGGTTCGGCAGCACGGGGATGACGAGCCTGCGATTCTAGGGCGAAGTCTGGAAAACACCTATCACGCTGTGAACGTGAGGCAGGAGTCAGCGCACCAATAGTACTGACTGAGTTCACTGGGAGTGGCGTGCCACAGTGAGCCTATTTTCGAGAAAGATTTTCTATCAATGAGCTATGGATTAATAATGTGTAGGATGATTCGATTAAATAAATCAACGCCTTGCCCTTGCTACCCAGCAAGAAGGCCGGCAATCGATTTTCAGGGCGTAAGTACCGACCGCGATTACATCACAAATACCGGCAATATACCACGGTCGGCCTGCTTCTCTAAACAAATATTATTGAACCAATTCCATAGCTTTTTGTATGTTTTGCAAAAAATTATCTGCTTGTGCTAGAAATTTCTTAGGTTCCGTCAACAACGCAAACATTGTCGCTAGCAATAGACCCACAACACAGGTAATGGGAGCATGAATAAGAAGATAGGCAGCAACGACGCCTGTAGCGACGTAGAGAGCTATTTCGTTTGGTTTATATTTTGGTTTAGAAAACATAGTGAACATGTTAATTCCTCTTTTCTAGTTATTGTCGGATGAAATTGTACCATGAAGATCGTAAATTGTACAATATGTATCATTGGCCATGTAGCGGCCTGCGGGAAGATAAGTATTATCGGACCAGGATCACGTCAAAGTCAGCTGAGCAAATAATGCCCGAATATAGCTCGCTAATTACAACAAGCATCACTAGTGCCTGGTCTTGCAATTTCGGTACGTTATTGCCCTTCCCACGGAGGTGGGGATCCATCCCTGATGTGGAGTATTGATCATGCTGAGCATGGATCCCCGCCTTCGCGGGGAGGACAGGATAAGTGATCGTATTTGCATGACGAGGCACTAGGACTTGGTCATCGTGTTTTTTTTATAAAAGTGGATTTTTTGGGCTAAGTTAGCGCATCAAGATTGTTAAATTCAAGTGTTTTCCGAGCAAGGAAAATCTGGATTTATCTACTATACGCACATACTCTGAAATGCATTGTATACCGCATTTTTTACCCATAAAAGAAAAACCGCCTGACCATTCTGGCACTATTAAGGCTTGGTGCAAGGGTTCAAGCACGTTACCGCGATACCAGCTTACACAACATCAATGAAAAAGGCGTGAAAACTAAACACACATTCATGACATTGTACTCACCCAGGACCCGTATTAGCTCCCCTAACATCTTCGATCTTCCCTCCGTTAAACCACTCTAAAAGAGTAGTCTCACTGCGACCAAAAGGGGACATTTCTAATTGGCCGCTACATCGGAGCAAAATATATGTCGGAGCATAAATATATGCATTTTAATTGAACATGTGTTATTATGATCACAATAACAATGCGGAGAACACATATGCCAATAAAACCAGCAAAGATCTCTGGTGTTTTAAATAATTGCGCCTTCAATTGTGCACTACCCACAATTCTGGAAAACATTGGAATGTTTGCCGACGCTGAAAAAAACCAAACATCATTCCCAGAAGGCGAGATTTTCGAGACTTACAAACAAATAAAAAATACATTTGCTGATTTTTATCGCGTGAATAAAGCACAATTCACATGGCAACAATTTCGCACACTACTGGCCAACCATTCGTTTCCAGCCAACGAATTAATTTTTGCTCCAGTTTTTAGAGCTTATATGGCAAGCAAGCCTAAGCCTCCTTTAATTGTGGACGGTGAGGTTTTTATTGATGAAGAGCATGATCTGACGAACGACTTTGGATTTAATGTAGCAGGCAAATATCCAATGCTGGCGATCAATGAAATGCACAGTGCATTTTACGCACCGTTAGGAATTAACGTCCAGTTATTTAATTATAATAACGGTCACTACACAGATATAACAAATGCTGCGATCGCTAATCATACTGAGCTTGGTTCCTCACCTACTCAATTATATCGAAAAGAAGATCATTATAATTTGCACGAGGATCATAGCGTACCTCAGTCATGGCACGATGAAATCGATCGCCTTCCTGCACAATTAAAATTCTTGCATGACAAAGCAAGCGCAGAGTCCGAACCAGAACATACGCTAGAAGGCATCACAACGTGCCAAGAATATGTCCATTATCAGCTCACAAGACCCTACTTTCAATTCGATTGGATGATTACTTTGAAAGTAGTAGTCCCGGCTACGCTTTGTTTAGTAATGCTTGTCCCGGTATTCAATTCTTTAATTGTCAACGTTCAATTAAATTCCATAGGTCGCGTGTGTGTTATAGCCGCGGCTATTCTTTGTTTAAGAGGCATTGTAAATAAACACATGTATATAACTCCTGACTTAGAGAGGGTCGAGGTACCTCAACCTACCGGACTGTTCGACGACAGCAGCGACGGAATTGCCTTCCTACAGTTGCCTTTAGATGGACGCGATGCACCATTACCGATCGACAACCCTACAAATAATATAGAAGTAGCGAACGATTCGAGTGCAGCACATGCACATGCAGGTTTAAATGATACTGCAACCTTTACGCCGGTCGTACTTCCGAATACTCAGCAGAATTCTGTAAGTGCCAACTTTCAGTTCAATTGCATGATTGGCTTGGCTGTTGCCGGCGCGGCTATTCTGTGTGTGGCGATTTGCGCTTTCCCACCTGTTTCTATCCCGACATTGGTTGTTGGTGCGGCATTATTACTCACCAGCGCGGGGATGTTTGCTAGCCAAAAGGCAACTGACGTAAATAGTGAGAGCCGCCGCGAAGTAATGTCCCATGATTAAAATAGCTGGAGCGGCACTAGACTAATGCTCAGTGACGAGCTGTGGCCAAAGCTACAGGAGATCATGCTACAACATGGGATTTATGACAGGCCTAATTTGCGCACGTTCATTTTTGTGTGCTGGGATTTTTTGCTCGCATTCACATTGGATCCGGAGAAATATATTACGAGCGAATTGCCGGCTCCATCATTAGGCATGACGATTGTTGTTGCATTCTAGGCCGTATTCATGGATTTAAAATACCTTACCGCGGAGATCGTACACTGGTTGGCACGTCTCGCCTCAGATCCTTTGCCCACCCTAGTTCCGATCATTATTAAGTGTATTTTTTACGCAAATTGGATCGGTATTTAATCTGCGAAGAACTGCAATTGATGGTATATTTTTAACCGCATGAGGATTTAACACGAGCATAAACGAGTTCGCCCAGAATCCCTGGCCGCTCGCTGATTCAATTTGCAAACAATACCATTCTAAGCTAACCTTAAATTGGTTCAATCAAAAAACTTAAACTGCATAACGAGTGATATCGAACGCTATACACGATAAAAACAGATATGTAGTAAACTTTATACTGGAGAGCTAATCATGAAAAACAATATAATCTGCACATTATTAGTAATATGCTGTGGCATTGCATTTAATACTTCTGTAATGGCTAAAGATGGCGGTAAATGTAGCGTAAGTGAATTATTTAAATGCAAAAAGCAATGCAAAGGGAATATGGATTCTTGCATATCTGGCACAGAAAATCAATGCCAATGTAAGCCATAAGTTTTTTAGAGCCTGAAAATCATGCTGAATAGTTTATGCCTGATAATCTTGTTGTGTATATCTTAACGCCATGTTTTTTTTGCATGGCGTGCTCTACGCTATTGACTATGCCATCATCTCCCAGTTGTTGCACAATACCTGCTTTTTCTAGCTTTGCCCGGAACCTCAGGTTTACACCGGATAACACCACCTGGATATTACGTTTTTTAATGCAATAATGCAGTCGTCGATAGCTTGCAAACCATTTATATCCACCATCTTATGGCCAAAGGTAGAACAAATGCGCAGCGTCTCTCGCAAAAACAGCTAAAATAGCTTAGGCTAGGCCATTTATTGTGGCTGTCGCTGAGAGAATGAGATTATGCATTTATATATCGGATTGATGTCTGGCACGAGCATGGATGGTATTGACGCAGCATTGGTTGACGTCAGCAGTAACACGTTGATTGCTGGTATTACACGTCCGTATGGTGAGAAAGTTCAACAACATTTGCGCGCGGTATTGGCCGGTGAGCCCACTAGTCTTGCTGAGTTAAGTCAGTTAAACACAATCCTCGGTCGCGAATTTGCACTGGCGGTTCATCAATTATTGGATATTGCGAATATTTCGGCTGATCGAGTGGTTGCCATCGGTAGTCATGGTCAAACGATTTGCCATGACGCAACAGCAGACATTCCTTACACAGTGCAATTAGGTTGTGGGCACACAATAGCCGCATTGACCGGCATAACAGTCGTAGCTGATTTCAGGACGCGGGATATCGTGATGGGCGGTCAAGGTGCACCGTTTGCGCCGGTTTATCATCAAGCCTTGTTCGCAGGATTAGCCACACCCACCGCATTGGTTAATATTGGCGGCATCGCTAATGTCACTTTTCTGGCGCC
>CANNJG010000124.1 GCA_947504795.1 Legionellaceae bacterium | reverse complement strand
GAACTGTGAAGATTCATGAACACTATCATCCAGCAACTGCAGGTCGATTAACTATTCTAAAATCGCCACCTTCATTCACTGCCAATCTCGCTGCCTGGTGGGATGGTCAGATTTCCTTTGGTGATCTGTTTTTTCCCGATTTTTGCGCCTGGTGGCGAGGTGAGGGCATCTTATTTCCTAATTTGCAGGCTTGGTGGTCTGGTAACCTTTCCTTTAGGAACATGATAAGTCAATGGCCTGTCTTCAGACTGTTTATAAAACCCGTGGAAGAAACACGCAGCGTTAGTATGGCAGTTTTATCAAGCTACGCTATGCTTTATCAAAATCATCCGGATCGTGTGCCATCTCCGACTGGCTCAGAATTGGTGGTCAATGATGACGAAACGATGGTTGAAGCCAAGAAAAAACCAGAATTGATTAAAGATGAGAAGGTTCTGCGCCCAGACAACGGTTTTGATTCTAGCGCCTTAATACTTGCCGGGCAAAAGCACTCAAGTTATCCATCTACCGCAGTTGCGCTTGATATTATGAGCAAGCACGGCACTTTTTTCAATCAGAATGTCTCAAAACAGGAGGTCAGTGAAGATGGTGTTAAACGACATCTTGCCCCAATCGCCGCCGGGTAAACCGCCTTTCTGTAGCGAATGGTTAACCGTTACGTTTACTCTATTGTGACCATTTACTAGGCTGTGCAACCAAGCCTCTTCAGAAAGGACTATAGATGAAAGTTGATTATTGCTCTTTGTTATTTGAAAAAGATTCAACGATTTACCAAGACTATCAAGATAAAATAAACGCCTTGCTGCGTGGCGAAACAAAGTGCTTGCACCTAGATTTAAAACGAACAGACAAATCCTCTCGGATCTACTCCATACGGTTAAATGATCGTGATCGCTTATTGTTTACAACGATCAAAGATAAGCTATCCGGAAGGCCTAGTCTCTTGATTTTAGAATTAATAAAAAATCATGACTATCAAAAATCACGTTTTCTAAAACACTCTGTTTTAAAGCAGTTCCTGCAATTGGACTCGTCCTGGGTGACTATTGCGGTTCAAGACGTGTTAGGACGCGTTATAGACAATGAGCCCGATATGGTGGTCACTCATAACCCACTAGAACACGATCCGTTGTATTACAATGAGCAGTATATTTTATTGGACGAGGGACAATTAGAGGCCATGCGCAATGCGGCAGCCCATCAGTTTCCGTTGCTGATTGATGGACCGCCAGGCTCTGGAAAAACATGTGTGGCCTTATCCCTATTAAAACAATTCGTCGTGGCACGCCAAACACAGGACACATTGCCTATTCTATACCTCTGTGTCTCTCCAAATTTATTAGCCCATGTGAAACAACAGTGGCTAGAGTGCCCTGAATCCAGGGACGAGGGAGGTGAACCAAGGAACTGGGTAGAATTTTTAACTTATAATGAATGGCTAGTGCGGGCTGACGCGACAGCGCGCATAAGTACCCTTGTTGATCAAACCGCATTTCGTTTGTGGTTTGATCAATACACCTCAGTGGTAAAAAAAACGACCTCTCCAGACAAAATTTACCAAGAATTTTGCCTAATAGGCAACAAGGACCGAGCGGACTATCAAGCACTGGGGCAGCGACAAAGTTTCTTTCCACAGGGCAACGATCGAAATGATGTCTATAACCAATTTCAGGCCTTCAAAAATTATTTATCAAGGAATGCGCAACTTAATCCGGCCTGGCATGCGGTAGAAGAAGGCGAAGCGTTGTTCCGCAAGGTGGTGGTGGATGAAGCACACGATTTGACCCAAGTGCAATTGCAGAATTTGGCGCAACGAACCTACCAGCAACACATTGCCTATTGCATCGATACCCATCAAAGCCTCATTGCCAGCCATTCGGTTCGGTCTGCACTCTATCAGCTGTTTAACTCAACGCTTACACACGTGATGTTACGCGCTGTTTATCGCTGCGCTGCTGTCATTTTGACCCTTGCCAATCAAGTCCTTGCCATCAAAAATGTCGTGATGGATGGCGTAAACGACAAACTTGAAAAAGCACAAATTGATTTGAATGGATGTGAGAAACCAGGTTACGTGTCATGGCATGATCACAACAATATCAATCAAATCGTGATCGAGTGCAGGACGCGATTCAAGGAAACGGATATAGCCTTGATTGTACCAGAGCATCTATTACAGGCCGTCAAGCAAGAAACAGGGCTTACCTTGATCTTTACGCCCAAAGACATCAAAGGACTGCAATTTCCGTGTATTATCGCGTATGAACCCCTCGATTTTTCAGAATTCGAGATGGTCAACAGCGCGCTGCCTACCGTAGGAAACGAATTACAAGTGCGTGAGCATCGTTCAAAATCAAATACATCAGACAAAAAAACCCCGATTCCACACCTGAATAGTGTATTCGTCACCTTCACACGCGCAACAGATGAGCTGCGGGTGCTGCAACCCTCCAAACCACGTCTACGTAACCTCATTGATCGTTTGAAACAAACCATTCCTCAAGCCCCTGTCGTTGTCAACTCAAGTTTGACTAACAAATCAGTCACGACCAATCGCCAGGATTGGCTCGATACGTATAAAATGCTCCAGTCCGCGGGACTGCAAAAACAAGCCGAGGATATCTACTCAAAGCATCTCTCAATAGACAATGCTGACGCAACGCTCGTGCTGCAAGAATCTAGGATGGGTACATCGACAACCCAAACTTCTTCATCCTCGGAGCAGACACAGAAAAAAATCAAACGACTTAAAACCACTTCAGAACAGACACCGAAAAAAATCAACCAGACTAAAACAACCCTAAATAGCGTACTGCCGGAGTTACCATGCATCCCGGCAGTAGTAACACATCTTGCTCTCACGGAGTATGTTATCAACGCGTTGAAGGAAAAAAATCCAGGTCATAGTCTTTGCTCACCCAGGGCTGCAAATAGCCCCAGTCTGTTCGAACTTATTTTTACTGCTCCTAAAAACACGCTGGCACTTCATTTGCTCTTTGTACAAAAGCCAGCCTATGCTGAGCCATTTTTTCAGGCCATAAAACCGTATTTACTTAGAACCATGGACCCCATAAACCAAGTCAGCTACCTTGATCTCTTCGTCGTGAGGTTCTGTGAGAGGCGTTTCAACGGATTGCCAGTCGCATTAGCTATTTTTTTAGAAGAAGTATCACTAGAGCAGCTGAACCGGCCATTGAATCTAAATCATGTTGCATCAGTTAACCTGCCTAATGGGTCAACATTGCTTTATCTTCTGTTAAAGCACGCACAAATTTTAAAGTGCGACTTCTTTGTGAAGTACCTAGTCACCCATATAACCTGGGAGGACCTGAATAAGGTATTGATTACGGAAGGCCCAGATCAAGGCATGAACTTACTTTATTTATTGTTAAGTTCTATTGATGTTATGCGCATACTGATGCAGCCACAATTTGGCTCTAATTTCTCGCAAAAAATCAGCATGGAGGGATTATGTTCCCCAGTGACAGGTGATGGGCCGGATCAGGGAAAAAGTGCGTTTTATCAACTCTGTAAGGACTCGTGTCTCTATATGTACCAGAATTGGGAGCCATCTGACTTTAAAATATACCAAGAGGCCTTGCATCGTCCGTGTACTGCTGCTGGCGAGGAGAAAGGCAAAACCCCTTTTTATAGTTTATGTACCGCTGAACTGGGTACTCAATTACTCAGTAAACTGTGGTTCCCTCTATTTAAATCCAAAATAAATTCAGAGGATTTACATATACCATTAGAGTGCACAGGTCCAGATATGGGTGCTACACCCTTTTTTTCATTGAGTGCGCACCCGGAAGGACAGAAGTTACTTAAGCTTGATTGGCCTTTTTTTTCAAATAACTTAACCGTTGCGGAACTGGGTATGCAAAAATGGGGTGAGGATGAATTCCAAGGCTGGTTCCCTTTTTATTTTTTATCAGGTTCAGAGGATGGGCGAGAACTTATCGCTGCGAAATGGGATTTTTTTAAACAGCACATCAACGAAGAGCTTCTTCATAAGAAAATAACAAACGAATGTGAGTGTCAACATAGCAATCCATTTTCTCATTTCTGCGCACACGATAAGGGTACCGATATATTGCGAGAACATTTTGATTTTTTTAAACCCATCATCAGTCAAGCACAACTGCATTGCTGCGTAGGAGAAGACGGCCGCACACCTTTTATGCTCTTATGCAATACGCATAAAGGATCCGACTTAATGCACAAACAATGGGATTTTTTTAGTGAGAGAATGATCCCAGCACATCTCAATACCCCGATGCTTATCCAAGAAGAGCAGGCAAGTTATAACCGTATCGCACTTGATTTGATGAGTAAGCACAAAGCAGGACAACGTCTAGTGAAAGATCACTACTCTTTTTTCCACAAGAACGTCTCAGAGAAGGAGGTCAGTGAAGATGTTTCTAAACGGCATCATGCCTCAATCGCCCCCGAATAAACGCATTTCAAACGTCAACTTTAAGCAGTGAAGGATTTCCTTAATCAGAGATCTGACGTCCATGGGGAGTTGCGATTTGCTTTCTTATTAAAGGCACTTTAGAATGCAAATTTCTTACAAGTTTAAACCAGGAGCAACTCATGCTACAGATGACAGGATGTCTGAGTTTTATTTTTTCTTTGGGATTATCCACTATAGTGTACGGTGTGAACGACCCATTATTGAAAACAATTGCCTTATACAATAATACCAACCAGGTTATTTATCCGGTGATAGAAGCCCCCATTCAATCTGTTGATCCCTGGATGCAAGCCATATTTAAAATAACCGATCTCAAAAGTAATCCGTATCAATCTACACAAGTTTATCGCACGTACATCAATCCAACTCATGGAGGCATTCCACCAGGCAGTACAGTAACACTTGCTGTGCCCTTTTACTCCAAGCTGGTCCCTAATCCTGAAGGTGGTAGTCTTGCGAACCAATATGTGGATTGGTGGAATGCTATGCGCATCTATTTATACGATGATGAAGTTGCTTTAACTCGCAGATACAATGCTGATGTAACGCATCCTGTACCACTATTTTCAAATGGTATCACATGTGATGCAAGCTCTGTATGTGATGGTGCTCTACCCGTGTATGCAAATAACGTGGGTTTACCATTGAATG
>CANNJG010000123.1 GCA_947504795.1 Legionellaceae bacterium | reverse complement strand
AGTTAGGCGACTTACCGGAAGGGTATGATCATAAATATACCTATGCCCATGCAGGTTACAATTTAAAAATTACCGATATGCAAGCGGCTTGTGGCTTGGCGCAAATGGATAAGCTAGAAGGATTTATCCAAGCCAGAAAAGATAATTTCAAATTCTTATATGAACGTCTTCAGTCATGCCAAGACTTTTTAGTTCTGCCTGAAGCCACACCGAATAGTGATCCATCGTGGTTCGGATTTTTAATGACGATTAAGCCTGAGGCTAACATTCGTCGCGTGGACCTGCTTTCTTATCTTAATCAAGAAAAAATTGGTACACGTTTATTATTTGCAGGTAACTTGACCCGCCAGCCTTATATGCAAGGACGAAATTATCGTGTGAGTGGTGACTTAACTTATACCGATACGGTGATGAATGATAGTTTCTGGGTAGGTGTTTATCCAGGACTTACAGAAGAGATGCTAGATTTTACGGCCTCCAAAATTGAATCTTATTTAGGCGTAGGTTTTGATTAATGAGTAAGGGTGCTCAAAAAATATTGCTTTTTAGTGGAACGGGTTCGATTGGATCTTCTATTAAAACAGAATTTTAACTCATTAAAAGCGACTTATTGTCGTTGAAAAAGAAAGAGTGAACTTCAATTAGCTACTTATTTTACATTACGATCAATTAGAAGATAAAGATTCTATGCTTTAAATCAGTATTTTTTTAGATAAAATTAAAATGAGGTTCCCCCAATAAATACTCGAAACTGAACGCCTATAGGCGCAGTAACTCTCAATCCAGTAAATCATTGCAGTAAAATAGGTTGATTTTTATTGTGGTGAGGTGATACCTATCTGGATATAATGGATACGTGCTGATATATTCTTCATATTAGGGTACCTGAACTTAGGGGATACATAAAATCAATTCTTCGGCCCACAATTTGCCCACCGTTGCAATCCTGCTTTGCACCTATCAGGGGGCAAAGTTCCTACAGGCACAGCTAGACTCCTTCCTGACGCAGACGCACAGCAATTGGGTGCTTTGGGTGTCTGATGATGGTTCGAATGATGGCACGTACGCGATTTTGAATCAGGCCCTAAAGGCTTGGGGCAAGGATAAGATCTCGATCCAGAATGGCCCGAAGGAGGGGTTCTCTGCGAACTTCCTGTCGCTGACCTGCAAGACGGACATCCAAGCTGATTATTATGCCTACTCCGACCAGGACGACATCTGGCAATCAGACAAATTAGCGCGGGCGCTGGCAGTCTTAAAGACGGTTCCGGCTGATGTGTCCGCACTTTATTGTTCACGCACGCTGTTGGTGGATGCGGACGACAGGCCAATCTGCATGTCACCGCTCTTTACCAAACCCCCGAGCTTCGCCAACGCGCTGATGCAGAACATTGGGGGCGGCAACACCATGGTATTTAATGATGTGGCACGCAAGTTGCTGATCGAGGCGGGCAAGTCTGTGAATGTGGTCACGCATGATTGGTGGACATACCTGCTGGTGAGTGGCTGTGGGGGGCAGGTGTTCTATGACGCGATGCCGACGGTACGCTACCGCCAGCATGCACATAACTTGGTGGGCATGAACGCCTCCATGTCGGCACGCATCAAGCGCATCGTTCAACTATTTAAGGGCAGGTTCAGGGAATGGAATGACCTGAATGTTGCTGCTATTAATTCGATGCGGGTTCATTTGACTCCTAAAAATCAGCAAATACTTGATCAATTTGTGGTAGCGAGGCAGCAGCCATTGCTCCGTCGGATGTCAGCGTTAAAGTCTTCCGGCATCTACCGCCAGACGCTATTTGGAAAATTGGGATTGATTGTCGCCGCAGTATTTAATAAAATCTAGTCAGCGAAGCCTGCTTAAACTTTTGCAAATTGGATGAGTGAGTGTTTGGTGAATGGCGTTTCTGCTTTATAGTCCACTGTAATCGCATCAATAATCTAAGGTTTAAATGGGAAGAGGCACGATTTTAATCGCACTGCTGGATATCATTAATGGGCTGAAAGCGTCACGCTTAGCCTCGATACTCGGTTGGCAGGATGTGCGTCAGCGTTATCAAAGGTCTACGTTAGGACCATTTTGGCTCACCATCACCATGGGGGTGATGGTCGGCACCATCGGGGTGGTCTTCGGCAAGATTTTTAAGTCGCCCATGGATCAGTTTCTCCCTTTTCTTGCCGCAGGGTTGATTTTTTGGGGCTTCATTTCATCTGTTATTGCCGAGGGGTGCATGAGTTTTATTGCCGCTGAAGGGATCATTAAGCAATTACCCATCCCGCTTTTTTTACATGTGTTACGGATGATATGGCGGAATTTTTTGATTTTTTGCCACAATATTTTGATCTTCCCAGTGGTGCTTCTCTTCTTTGGCAAATCTTTAACTTTGGTTGCATTCCTTGCCATACCTGGCCTCCTGATACTACTCATCAACCTGACCTGGATGGCGTTCTTGTTGGCGATTATGTGTGCAAGGTACCGGGATCTTCCGCAAATCATTGCTAGCCTCATACAGATCTTGTTTTACCTAACACCAGTAATATGGTTGCCTAGCCTACTACCACAGCGCGCGGGCTTCTATCTATTAGACTTAAACCCAGCCTTCCACCTCCTAGAAATTGTGCGTGCGCCATTATTAGGGTCATCACCCTCAGCGATGAACTGGTCGGTCTTAATTGGGCTGGCCTTGGCTGGCTGGGGCTTAACAATAGCTGTTTACGGTATCTATAAGCGCCGAATCGCTTACTGGCTATAACACAGAAAATATATGGCCTCTATAAACTTTAACAATGTGTGCGTCGATTTTCCGATATACAACGCAAGCAGTCGCTCCCTTAAGAATAAACTCATCCAGGTTGCGACCGGGGGGCAGCTTGGCGCTAATGAAAATGGAGTCGTCGTCGTCAGGGCCTTAGAAGGTTTGACCTTCACATTCAAGGACGGTGATCGTGTAGGTCTTCTAGGACACAATGGTGCTGGTAAGAGTACGCTACTTCGCTTGTTGAACGGTGTGTATTGGCCATCCTCTGGGAATGTAACCGTTACCGGTAAGACAAGTTCGTTGATTGACATATATCTTGGCATCGACCCAGAAATAACCGGACGACAAAACGCTTACCTTCGCGGTGCTTTACTGGGAATCTCAAGGGCTGAGATCACCAAGCAGATGGATGACATTATTGAGTTCTCTGAACTGGGTAATTTTATTGACATGCCGGTGCGTACCTACTCAACCGGGATGCATTTTCGATTAGCATTTGTCGTTTCCACAATTCTGCACCCTGAAATTCTCTTGATGGATGAGTGGTTGTCGGTGGGAGACGAGAACTTTAAGCATAAGGCAGAAAAGCGAATGGCTGAGTTGGTGCAGTCTACGAATATTCTTGTTATAGCAACACATTCACGTGGTGTGATTCAAGAGGCATGCAATCGGGTGATTTGGCTTGAGCATGGCAGAATTAAGATGGATAATAATCCGGACCTAGTTATACCTCTGTATTTTGGAGCCAGGTATTAGTGGTAAGTAAATATACCCACAATCAAATATAAGCAATTAGATTTTGTGGCGAACAAATCTGAATAGTTTTTTGGTTTGAATTTTTAAACTATTCAGATTTAAATAACATTAGAGGGCTTATGGAAATTAATTACTCGCTATTTAAATACATTAAAGGTGAATTCGAAGCCGAAGGCTTAACGCGTGAAAATATCGCTGCAGAGGCACTGTTTGCAGCTCGCAAAGGGTTGGATTACCTTGTGAAAATTAGCGGTGCTGAGGCTAAAAGCGACATTTTCTATATTACAGATTTGGGCATAAACGCAATCGTATGCCCCATGGATCGCAGCCAATATGATTTCTTTCATTAACCACCAAATCAACAAGATCTGTCATTAGAGACTCTCTTGTATAGTGATTCAAAGCATAGTGATCATTTTGAAAGTCAAAAGCATTCTTTCCAATTAGGAATGTAAGCAACCTTCTCTGAAAACGTGGCCATGTGGACTGCACGCAGTGCAAGGCCCTATGATCAAAGATGACTAGATCTCCCTTGCTTACATTTATTTCTATGTATGGAATGTCAAATTTTTGAATTTTCTGAAACCAATTCCAGGGCGTCAATAAGTTACGTGGGTTTTTAATAGCAGGAATTCTGTCATTCTCATTTAAACCAGAAGGCATTTTATTTTGCATTGGCCAAGACATACATTTTTGAATCATTTGAGCATAGACATCAGATTCAAAATTTGATCCTGGAATGAGCAGAAACTTTCCACCTATGAATGGTAGTGGATTGAAATAGAAATTGCATTTCATAATGGGCACTTTAGTAAACCAATCTCTATGCCAAGGAAAACTAGTAGTAATAAACTTAGTGCCATCTGATCCTAGATACAGCCAATTATCACCACAAAAATAAGTGAATAACTTTTGCATCTTTCCAGACAGGAATAGCTTCACAAATTCTTCTGACTCTTCAATAAAACCAGGCAAAAAAGTCATTCCCACCTTCTTAAAAATTTCATGAGCAATTTTTCTAAAACCAAATTTTTTTGGCCCGGAAAAACCAAGTCTATTTAAAAGCATCTTCCATGGGGTGTATTCATTTGCCCTAATTTCATATTGAGCGTCATACTCTTTGAGGTATTTTTTAAACTCTTTTTTATCAAGAATGTCTTGAATAATAATAAATCCGAAGGTATCAAAATAATTTTTTACCTTAGGATTTCCACTCTCGATATCTCTAGATAAATCTTTGTAGCTTATATACATACAAACCTCATTATCTTTAAAATTTACTTTTTTATGTAAGTATTTGTGTAACTTTAATTTAATTACGTAAATTGTCAACGATTAATAGGATGACGACTGATGTGAAGCGGCATTAGCAATCGATAGTACGTTGATTTAATGCTAGGTAGCGCTGAGTATCGATACCTTCCTGCCGGTCTGTATAGATGACAAGGCCTTGATTAATCCAATCTCTTGCAACCGCTTCACATCAGCATAGACGCGATTGTAGGGTCGATTAATGTTCCTAGCCACTTGATAGATATTTCTGTCTGAATTTTGACAAATATCCAAGTAGGTCACCTTTAATTGCCTGCTCATAGGTTTATCGATATTTATATTCCGGCTTCCGAAAGCGAATCCT
>CANNJG010000122.1 GCA_947504795.1 Legionellaceae bacterium | reverse complement strand
TGGAGCGGACAGATTGATTTAATATAAATCATGTTAATTGAAAATTATGGGGAATTTGCTGCGGAATATAGGTATCAGCGAGCGCTTATTCTATTAAAGAATGGCCTTGCAGACGAAGAAAAAATAAGCAAAGAAAAGTTGTTGCTTGCAGACGGCTATGATGAAGCCATTACTAGGGAAGTAGTTCGAGGGGTCACTGTAGCGAAAGTATTCCCAGGTTCCGCGGATCCCCGTTTTTTTTCTCTGTCCATTTATGGCTTTATTACGGGGAGGTTCCGTATGAGGTTGGGGCCCTAGTGTTTGCGATTATCCGATCCATTCTCTCGAGTAAACATGACGTCATAGCTATGGGGGTGCCATTCTGCGGGCATTGAAAAACCAGCTTCTTTAGGTAGGTGTTGGCATTTAGACTCGCAAATAGGTGGATTGAGAAAAAATACTAGAAAGTTCCATCAAATATAACTGAATAGTGTCATCGGGTAAATCGGTGCGCTTCAATTGCTGCTTGTAGGATAATAATAAGGTTTTACAGTCGAAATGTGCCGCTGACAACACATTCGATACCGTATCCCCGTCGCACATATCATATAAAGAAAACTGGCCATCACCTTGTAAGGTGACGGCCACAGAATTCGTGTCTCCAAATAAATTATGTAAATTACCTAAAATTTCCTGATAAGCGCCAACCAAAAAAAATCCGAGTGCATAAGGGGCGGTTTTATCAAATTCCGGCAGGAGGAGGGTCGAGCTCACACTGCCTCCTCCCACATAATGTTTCAAAGTACCATCTGAATCACAGGTTAAATCCTCCAAAATACTATGCATCAATGGCCGGTTTAGCAGCTGTGAAATCGGTACGACTGGAAAGACTTGGCTCAACGCCCAAGCATCAGGCAAAGATTGAAAAAATGAAAGATTACAAAACACTTTTGTAGCTAATCTTTCTGAAAGCTGCTCAGATAAGGCCTGATCAACAGGATGAGTCACGTCCAAGTTGTTTTGGATACCCAGACAGATTTTTTTGAATAAGCATTCAACGGTTGCCTTGTCTTGCAAAGAAATATCGCCGCGCAGAAAGTTATTTTGTGCAGTGATTAATAATTGAGAGCTGGTGGCATACAGTTCAGATGGAATGCAAGTCGGCAAAGATTGAAAGTGTTGCCACATCTCTAAAACCACTGGAACCGCAAGAGTCTGAATGACTGGGGCCCGCATCTCTTCATAGCCATGTTCAACGTCGGTAATATTGGTGATCAGGACTGCGTGATGCGCAGTTAAAGCACGTCCTGATTCCGTGATAATATTAGGTTCTGGCAATTGAGCTTGCGCACAGGTTCGTTGAATATTGGACAAGATACTTGATGCATAGTCGTACAAACTATAATTCATAGAGCAACCGGTTGCAGATTGCGTCCCCTCATAATCCACACTGAGACCTCCTCCGACATCCAAGGTGTGAATAGGGACAGCAAGCTGACGTAGCGCGATATAATACTGAGAAATTTCTTGCATACAATCACCAATGTCTTGAATATTGGCAATTTCAGATCCCATATGACAATGCATCATTTGCAGACAATCCATCATGCCGCTGTGGGTCATTCGTGAGACTAACAATAAAACTTGGGCAGCAGATAACCCAAATTTAGACTTTTCTCCTCCGGTGTCTTCCCATAGTCCTGCGCCTTTGGAAACCAACCGAATGCGAACGCCGATTTGGGGTCGTATTCCTAGGCGGTTTGATTCTAGCTCAATAATATCCCACTCAGAAATTTTTTCTATGACGATAAAGACAGTGTGACCCATTTTTTGGGCAATCAGGGCTGTGCGAATATAGGTGCTATCTTTATATCCATTGCAGATGATGACGGATTTTGTTTGACCTAGCATGCCAATCACGGCCAACAATTCGGGTTTAGAACCTGCTTCGAGTCCTAATGCGTGGATTTGCGTGTTTAACAATTCTTTTACGACAGCCCATTCTTGATTCACTTTGATGGGGTATACCAATTGATAGTGGCCCCGGTAAGCTAAGGTTTGTCTGGCTTGATCAAACGCTGAATAAATTTTTGCAACTCGGTCATGTAATATGTCATTAAAGCGGATTAATAAAGGCAGGGACAGTCCAGAGCGTTCGGCTTCTTGCACAATGGCTGATAAGGTGACGCTGATATCGTCAGAGTATTTACATACGATGATTTCGCCCTGGTCATTCATCGCGAAATAACCATCTCCCCAATGCTTGATGTGGTAATATTGGTCTAGCGATGGTGTATGGGATGTCATGATTTACCTTCCTGTATGTCACTGAGTAGCGCTTGATATGTTTGGGGTTGACGTTGCTGAGCAAATGGGAATAATCTGCCCCACAACGCGCGTTGTTCAAGTTCTATTGTGGTTACTAAAACGGCAGGCTCATGCCGCGGTGCTTGTACTAAGACTTGGCCTAAAGGTGAGGAAATAAAACTACTTCCATAAAACTGCAAGCCATTTTCTTTTCCTACGCGATTAACCGCAACCATAAAACAATTGGCCATGATACCTTGCGCAATCATGACGGTTTGCCACATCGGTTGAGTATCCAAATCCGGTGCAGTGGGCTCATCCCCAATGGCAGTGGGGTAAATCAAAATATCTGCATTTTTTAACCCATAAATGCGAGATAATTCTGGAAACCATTGATCATAACACGTAGGCAGCCCTACGCGACATCCCACAAGATTGTGAATAGGGTAATCAGAATCTCCTACTTTGAAATAGTGATCTTCATGATATTTTTCGCCACTCGGGATATGTTGTTTGCGAGTAGCCGCGACGAGCTGACCTTGTGGATCAAATGCCACAGCGGTGTTATACCCGGCCTTATCACATAAGGAAGCGGTGATAGTAGTTTGAGTGCTCTGGGCCATATGACCCACAAATTTTGCGGTGGGCCCATGCTCCAGATCTTCCATATAAGGGTTCGGATCGGCATCTGGTTGCGTGCAAAAATAAGGGGACAGAGTCAATTCTTGCAAACAAATTAGGTCTGCACCTTGTTGTGCAGCGGAGCTAATGCCAGAAGCAAGATTATCTTGATGGATCGAGGAATTGTCTACCCAGCGCTCTTGTACTAAGCCAATAGTTAAGTTTTTTTTAACCATTTTATGCCCCTAAAATATTTAAGATAGTTTGGTAGCGGAGCAGAATAACAAATACTTGATGCGACCTCAATAGGTTGATAACCTCCAATGTCAAACCGAAGTCAATAAGGACTTCGGCTGCTCCTCATCTATTACGAGCTGCTTTTCCGTACCAAAAAACCGATTTGCATATCGGTTTGGCCAACCGTCACCATAATGAGCTCCTTTATGGGTGGGTGCTTGCTCTGGAGAATGAGCAGCAATGGATAACCCCTCGTTCCAAGGAGCACTTCGCGTGCTACCCTCCAAGCATAAATGCCTATCTTTAAACAACTCACCATTGTCAGACAACAGCAATTGCACGGGTGTTGTGACAAACCGCATACTTACAATCATCGTTTTCAGATCATCTGATGTTGTACCCAAGAAAAGCTCATTATTGGTCAGATCGAGCTGACGCATTGTTTTGGGGATAATTCCTTCCAATGCAAACCAGATTGAGTCACTATTTCGCCCCAGATAGTTCCAGTGTAAACGCAGTACGTGAAGTGTTGGTTGAAGGGATGAAAAAACTCGAATCCAGTCTGTGCCATTAATTTTATGTAGATTATTCCAACTTAAATCAAGCGAAGTCACTGTTCTTGGTATAGCGTTGAGCACATCTAAGAAATCATCTATAGACATACTTCCAAGATTATTTCGCCCTAACGAAAGCTTATTTATGCGTTTGGGCAAGGCTGCAAGTGCATGGCTCAATTCTTTGGCAGTCAATCTACCAAGATTATTCATACTTAAATTGAGACTTGTGATGCTGGGTGGTAACACTTCAAAAAAGCCGCGTAAGTCATCATTCTTTTTCATATCTAATATATTGTCTGTTAACATCAGAGACGTCACGTGGTTCGGAATTAAATCAAAGATGGCTTTTATAACGAGAAGCGGATGTTTGCCAAGATTATTACCACCTAAAGAAAGTTCTATCGCATCAGAGGGGATTTTAGAAAACAAATAGCAGACTTCAGCATACGGTCTTATAAAAAAAGCTTTACTTTCCATATCATAGCCAACAATAGGAGCTGTCGATTGTGTTAGCAAGTTTTTTATTATAAATACCTCGATGTTTTGTCATGTAAAACCTCAATTTATGCGATTTTGAAGACTCTGCCGGAATTACCGTGGTTTGCTCAATTATTAGGCCTTGGCTCAACCTACGTCCTATGTGTAGGCTGGGTCTTGACCGCCACTCCAACCACTACGTCCTTCCTAGGGTTTTTAATAGGGATTCACATTTGGAAGACCATTTACGCCACCAACTGTAATCACAATACCGTCACCCAGTACATTCATATTGCCAACTGCATCATCAATGGAATAAGCATATGCATTCATGTTGAGATTAGATTGACCATGTATGAGTTGCACATATTCGTTGAAGGCTCCAGAGTATTGTAAGGTATGATATGCTGAGACTGATTGAGGATAAGTTTCATCGGGCGGTAAGGGTGTGTTATGTAATGCATTTGATTGACCGCTACAAGTAAAAGGAACCCATCCATAGATATGCTGCAGTAGACTGAGCGTAGATAGGGGCCGTTTATCCATACAAACCTGTTGATAGTTCATATAATTTTCTTGGAATAAGGCATTGACATGCTGGCAATTAGTATGCTGGGGGTTTGACATATCGTTCATGCATGCGTCCCATGTGTTTACTAAAGTCTGTGCTAAATTATTGGCAGTAGGTTGATTGAGTGCTTGGTTTCCGATAAGAACGTTATAGGCGCCAGGTACCCTAGGACTAGGGTATGCAGGTGTTTGAGTGTAGATAGGCCAAGGGGTAGATTGCACGAAATTCGACAAGATATTTCTGAAGTTGATGAGATCCATTACTGTTCCAGTATAACCAATTTGATTATTACCGTAGGGTTCCATGGCAACAGGTAAGTAAATTTGATCAACATAAGATAAATCATAGTCAACATAATTTGTATTGATCTGATAGGGAGGAGTACTGCCTCCGGACACATTAGCAAACGTATATTCAGTCAGCTGATAAGGATCATTCAAT
>CANNJG010000121.1 GCA_947504795.1 Legionellaceae bacterium | reverse complement strand
CCTTGCTAAACGTGAATGTCCCGGATCGTCCTTTGAATGAAATTAAAGGCATTGAGATTACACGATTGGGCACCCGCCATAATGCCGAGCGCATACAACGGCAAACGGATCCGCGTCAACAACCTATTTTTTGGATTGGCCAGCCTGGGCGAGAGCACGAAGCCGGTCCGGGAACGGATTTTTTTGCAATCGAACGCGGATATGTCTCTGTTACGCCGTTACATTTAGACATGACACACTATGCTGTGTTTGATCAATTATCGTCTTGGGCCAATGGAATCAATCTACGATGAAACTTTTTACTTATTTGTATGATAAAAGTGTCGCATGGTCTGGACATAAACACGCGCACTATTACTTAGGCGGAATTTCTTTTATTGAATCATCCCTTTTCCCGATTCCTCCGGATGTGATGCTGATAACGATGGGGTTGGCGAAGCCGAACAAATGGTGGTATTACGCCTTAATTGCAACCATTTTCTCGGTGTTGGGTGGTTTGCTGGGCTACATCATAGGGTTCTATGCTATGCACCTTATTGAGCCGTATATCATGGCGTCACACTGGGCGCCACAATTCAAACACGTGATGACGTGGTTTGATAAAATGGGGGTGATGGTCATAATTTTGGCGGGGTTCACCCCCTTTCCGTATAAAATATTTACGATTTCAGCCGGTGCGATGCAGGTAGCACTTTGGCCTTTTATATTCGGTTCGATTTTAGGCAGGGGACTGCGGTTTTTCCTGGTATCAGGCATCGTGCGGATGACTGCAGAACGGTTTGAGACACATTTTAAACGTTATTTAGATGTGGTTGGGTGGTCTGTGTTGAGTTTAGCGGCGATAGCTTTTATATGGATAAAATGGTTTACCTAATTGCAATGATTGTTGCGCTGTTACTCACAGCATGCGATGAACGAGAAGCGCCTGCACCCGTGGTTGAATCCAATTGGCATGCATTACATACCCATGAAGCAACCCACCGGGTGAAGGCAGGTGAAACCTTGTATGCAATCGCGTTTCGCTATGATTTAGACTATCGCCAATTAGCGACGATGAATCATGTTAAACCGCCGTATTTATTAGCAGTGGCGCAGGTTTTATCCTTGAAACCCAACGGGTCTTCCTTACGACAAAGCGCACCCACGCTTCACCCTGCGCCACGAGTCCTTCCGCATCCCTCGGGATCGATGCCTGCGGCCTATGCGCGATTGAGTGGATGGTTATGGCCCGTGCGTGGGCGGATTGTTTCTTCGTTTGTACCGCAATGGGGTCAAAAAGGAATAGAAATATCGGGTCATAAAGGCCAATTTATTCGTGCGGCTTTAGGTGGTACGGTTGCGTATGCGGGTGATGGGTTGCCGGGTTATGGTAACTTGATTTTGCTGCAGCATAATCATCAATACCTCAGTGCGTATGGTTATAATGCGCGTAATTTAGTAAAAGTTGGACAGCGTGTTCACGCGGGTCAGGCTATTGCGGCAATGGGAATGAATCCTCATCATCGCTATGCCGTTCATTTTGAAATTAGAAAAAGCGGTCAGCCCGTGAATCCGAAGTATTATTTGCCACTTTAAGGCGAAGGTCTTTTTCACAAAATCAAAAAAATCATCTAAACTAGGAAGATACTTCATAGGAAACATCGATGAAAGCGACCAAGTCATCGAAGCGCTCGAAGCAATCAACCTTAATTTCAAGCGATTCGGTTTGCAAGGATACATTGAGGGTAAGCCGATTGCCAAATTTACCTTTTGAGACGCAACCGCTCGAACTGAGAGACGATCTGGTCATCGTGATGAATCGGGATCCTTTGGTGCATGAGTCGGGTTTTGTGCATACGGTGGCGCATTTTGACAGCGCAAGCGCGGGTTCCAACCTGATGCTCGGGTCGCCTATGGTTTTGATTATTCGTTCAGCTAATGAGATTAGTCGGGATCTGCGACAAGCGATGGAGTGTTATGATGATATCATGGCCCGTAAACAGTTAGCATCACCGAAAGGCTTCGAGGTGCATCTCCACCAAGATAATACAGGTCATCCTTGGGGGCGGCTGGATTGTTTAGGAAAAAAAGGCATGCATAGCCGCGAGGTCATTTTAGATGCTTATGGGGATCATGTGAGACTACACCGCCGTTTTCTTCGCAATAAAAAGATAACATTGATAGAGAAGGCTGATATTATTTTCGCAGCATTAGGGATATGGTTACCCGTCCAACACCCGTCTCACAGTTATCCCAATGTCTTGTATTACATCAACCGAAGTGTTATCAATCAGTCTTTAATAACGGTTATTAACAAGCGCTTTGAATTTTTAAAGTCGCTGTATTATGCCCAGTCATCCAGATTGTAGCGACAGGGCTTCTCGGCGGGGCATGGGGTAATCAGGGCGATCCGTCGTTACGCTGAGGATGAAAGGTTGATTTTATTTTTGAAAAATAATCATAGGGTGGTCTATAATTACGATATATCCTTTAGACGACGACTATCGATGAATAACACAAAAGGGGATGATATGCTTAGTTTCCTGGGGTTGGATGAGTTTTGTAGTGCCTTGAAAGAAGAAAATTTGTCTGATCATGATATTTTGCAATGCGAACAATCAACTCTTGCGGAATTCAGTGAAGAGGATTACATACAACACTTGAAAAACCTTTGTGTATTCTATTTATCAGAAGATTCAAAATCAGCTAAAAATGAAATACAACGTTATGTGTTAGAGAAGATATATTACGCTTCTAAAAACGTATTTATTGAACGCTTTGATGCACTTATTTGGAGCAAGGTTCTAGATGGATTGCCGGATAATAGCTCATATTTCGAAGACAATCAAAGTTTATCTGATGATGATGAACATGTGTTTAAAATAACATGCGACCTGAAACCGCTCGCAATGGTATATGCGTTCGAGGATAGCAACCCTAGTTTTACATTTGTTGATAACACCCGCTCTAACATCTCATCATTCCTTGCGCATTTTCAAACTAATCGCGAAAACAATTGTGAATCTTTGGAATTTAGCGATTTTGATTTTTCAACTTTACAAAAAGATGTATTTGATCCCATAGTTTTACCCAAATTGAAAACACTTAAACTTAAAAGATGCAAAATTTCTCTTTCAGATTTAAAGAAATTGACGGAAAAATCGACTGAACCAACGGTCACTATTTCAGCACAAGGTTTACAAATACTTGGTGATAATCAAGATGAATATAATAAATTTATTCAAAATAAAAAGTTGCAATGGATTGATATGCCAGCATTTATTTCGAGTACTTCCGACGCGTCTCCGAACACCCCCCCGCTGGCTTTGTTCAATAACCCCCTTGCGCGTACTTCTAAAAAACACTCCGTGATATCTCAAAAACCTGTGGAGTGGAATTTTATGAAAGCTGTGCAAATGTTATACACCGAATGCCGGTTGCAACAACAAGAGACTTGCGAAAAGGTTGAAATTGTTGAGAAAAATGATACGTACACATTACATGACAACAACCAGCCACTGATTCAATCGAATGGCCGTGAAGTGATTGCCTATTCTAAATTAACAAGCACGGAGTCTGGCATTGATATTAACGTTCAGGCTAAAATGATTTTGTTAGGATTAGGTGTAAGGCCAGTTGAAGTAAACGATATTATTGCAGAGACAGTTTTACCAGAAATCAGCGATTTGGTGTTTGACGACAATAATAATAATTCCGACCTTGAGGAAGCAATCAAAACGTTGCTGAAAATTTTGCTTGAAGCACGGTCTGAGTTGCAGCTGAATGGCACCGTTTTCTCCGTAACAAAACCCTGATCCAGCGGGGCTCCATCGCGCTTGCCCCGCATTCCCAAAAGTATTTTCAATAAATTGATACAATCAATCTAGATTTTATTTTGCGAATCGTATAAGTTAAAAAGTGTGAGTCTCTTGGAAATTCAACTATACGCTTTACGCAGGCGTTTTAGGCGACTTGAATTTTGTGGTTGTGCGTTGGGTTAACAGTCTTTAATCTAAGCGCCGTTGCAAAAATTGATAGCATCAAAACCTAAAAGACATTCGTAAAGGGTATATGGGTCGTTAATGCTGTGTCTAGAAGAGAAGGATCGCTATGACAACTGACGCTGAACTGATACAAGATATTGAAGAAGAGATCAAAGAGTTTAGTCCGCAGGATGAGGCTGCAGAACTGGTCTTAGACGGGGATGATGATAAGCAAGAAGCGGCGCATGAAGACGTGCCGGATTTTTCGGATAAAGAGGCTTTTCCGAGTTTTCAGAGTGGTAAACGTATGACGAGAGTCATGGATGCCACGCAAATCTACCTGACTGAAATTGGATTTTCACCCTTGCTGAACGCGGAAGAAGAAGTTCATTATGCGCGATTGGCGTTAAAAGGCGATGCAGCTGCCCGCAAAAAAATGATTGAATCAAATTTGCGTTTAGTTGTCAAAATATCCCGTCATTACTTAAATCGTGGATTACCACTACTCGATCTGATTGAAGAGGGTAATCTTGGGCTAATGAAATCAGTAGAAAAATTTGATCCGGATAGAGGGTTTCGATTTTCAACCTATGCAACTTGGTGGATTCGACAAACCATTGAACGTGCGTTAATGAATCAAACGCGGACGATTCGCTTGCCCATCCATGTGTTAAAAGAATTAAATACCTATCTCAGAGCAGCCCGTCAACTCACTCAAAAATTAGATCATGAACCCTCGGCTGAAGAAATAGCAGACATGCTTGACGTTCCTTTGGAGGATGTTGAAAAACTGTTGTTTTTGAATGACAAAGTAACCTCATTTGACTCCCCTGTTGGATTTGAAGAGGGTAAGTCATTGCTCGATACGATTCCAGATGAAAATAGTGGTAACCCCGCCGTGTTGTTGACGGATGAAAATATGCGGCTGCAACTTGAAGAGTTGTTAGATGAATTATCTGACAATCAACAACAAGTCATTGCACGACGCTTCGGATTACGCGGATTTGAAAAAGCCACCCTCGAGGAAGTTGGAGCAGAAATAGAATTGACCCGAGAGCGCGTTCGTCAAATTCAAGTAGAGGCGTTGAAAACGCTCCGCAAGCTTTTAGAGCAATCGGGATTAACCCATGATGATGTATTCGAGTAATTTGTCCGTAGGTTGGGCCTGTCATTTTAAGTGTGTAAGTAGCCTTAATCCGGTATTATCGCGCTAGCGGGATAATACCAAGTAGCAAGGATAGTTTTATGGTTATTACAGATGAAATG
>CANNJG010000120.1 GCA_947504795.1 Legionellaceae bacterium | reverse complement strand
GCTTATCGCTTTGCAAATCCAAACGTTGACACTCCAGAATTGCTTTAGAAACAGCAGGCTCTGTATAGCCTTTTTGTTTTAATTTATCAGTCAACTCTTTGGCACCATGCTCTCGCCGTGCTAATAAAGCCACGGCAGCAGCATAGACTTCTTCGAGGTTACTCATCGATTAGTTCGAGCAACTCACCTTGCACAGGCGCCTTTTTAACCAGGTACTCCGCACGAATTTTTTGTTCCAACACCTGCGCAATCAATGGGTTTTGTTGCAAATACAGCCTCACATTGTCTTTTCCTTGTCCAATCTTTTCGCCGTTGTGGCTATACCAAGCCCCTGATTTTTCAATCAAGTTCAATTGCACTGCTAGGTTAATAATCTCGCTTTCACGGGAAATGCCTTCGTTGTAGTAAATATCGAACTCAGCCGTTTTGAAAGGGGGGGCAACTTTATTTTTCACAACTTTCACACGCGTTTCATTGCCTAAAATTTCCTCACCTTTTTTAATGGCGCCTGTTCTACGAATATCCAACCGGACTGAGGCATAAAATTTGAGCGCATTACCGCCTGTTGTTGTTTCAGGGCTACCAAACATGACACCAATTTTCATGCGAATTTGGTTGATGAAAATAACCAGCGTATTCGAGCGTTTGATATTCGCCGTTAATTTGCGCAGCGCTTGCGACATGAGACGTGCTTGCAACCCAACATGGGTGTCACCCATTTCCCCTTCAATTTCAGCCTTTGGTGTTAACGCAGCAACGGAGTCAATAATCACGACATCAACCGCCGCAGAACGCACCAACATATCGGTGATTTCTAATGCTTGTTCGCCGGTATCCGGTTGTGAAATTAATAGTTCCTCTACTTTTACGCCTAATTTTTCAGCATAGCTCGGATCTAAAGCATGTTCCGCATCAATAAAAGCACAGGTCCCACCTGCTTTTTGGCATTCGGCAATCACTTGCAAAGTCAACGTCGTTTTACCGGAAGATTCAGGTCCATAAATCTCCACAACCCGTCCTTTAGGGAGGCCGCCTATCCCCAACGCAATATCAAGGCCGAGAGAACCGGTTGAGATTGCTTGGATGTCTTGACCGATATTGCTATCCCCCATACGCATCACCGAGCCTTTACCCCATTGACGTTCAATTTGTTGCAGTACCGCACTGAGTGCTTTTTGTTTATTTTCTTCCAATGCCATAGGTCACCTTTGCTTGCTAGAGGTTGTTGAACTTGAGGGAAAAATTATCCCACATATGGTCGGGGTTCTCAAATGTTCTATACAAAAAATAAAATTCATATCAGAATGGCAGATATCACTTCTTCCAAGGACGCACCAACTTATGGACAAGATGCTATGGAAACCCCATCAGACTGCTCACACCCGCATGGGGCAATTTATGCAAACACTTGCTGAGCAAACCCAGTTATCTTTCCCAGACTACGCAACGCTGTATGCGTATTCCATCAAAGAACCCAGCATATTTTGGGACGCTCTGCGGGCGTTTTTCGACATTCAGTTCACCACACAAGCGACACAAATCCTCAACACCTACACCGATATGCTGGATGCGCAGTGGTTTCAAGGTGCCACCTTCAATTTTGCAAAACAGCTGTTGCGACGCAAGGATGACTACCCTGCTTTGGTCTCAATCGATGAGTTAGGACGACGCGAAAGCATTTCTTATCAGGCGCTACAAACGCGCGTTGCTGCGTGCGCTGCAGGTTTGAAAAAAGCGGGGGTCGAACCGCACGATCGCGTTGCCGGGATTATGCCTAATGTGGCTTATACCGTTATTGCGATGTTAGCCACAACCTCACTAGGCGCCATTTGGTCCTCGTGCTCACCCGATTTCGGCTCAGCAGCCATCGTTGATCGACTCGGACAAATTGACCCTAAAGTTGTGTTTATCTGCGATGGGCATACCTATCAAGGTAAAGCTCATCCCGCCACCGAAAAAATACAAGACATACTCAGTCACATTCCAAGCTTAGAGACCTTGGTGATTTATCCTAATTTACCCAGCCCGCCTGCAAACGTCATCTCTCCTAAGGTACAGTTACTCTCCGAATTTTTAGTTCCCAATCAGCCGTTAACGTTTGCAGATATGCCGTTCTCACACCCGATTTATATCCTATTTTCTTCAGGAACAACTGGAAAGCCCAAATGTATTGTGCATAGTGCTGGCGGCACATTGCTGCAACATGTAAAAGAATTAGGACTACACTGTGATGTCACCTCTGAAGACAATATGCTTTTCTATACGACATGTGGTTGGATGATGTGGAATTGGATGGTATCAATCCTCGCGTTAGGCGCGACACTGACTGTATACGAAGGGTCCCCCGGTTACCCCAACTCCCTGTGCTTATTTGAACTTTTGGACAAAGAAAATATTACGATATTTGGCACCAGTGCTAAATTCATTGCCACCCTTAAAAAAGAAGGGCTTTCCCCCAATCAGCAGCACCCATTAAAAACGCTACGTCTGATTTTATCAACCGGCTCCCCCTTGATGCCCCATCATTTTGATTATGTCGACCATCATATCAAGAGTGGCATTCCCTTATCCTCTATGTCCGGCGGCACGGATATCATTTCTTGTTTTGCTTTAGCGAATCCTCTCGTTCCAGTCTATTCCGGAGAGTTACAATCTATCGGCTTAGGGATGGCGGTTGCGATTTTTGATGAGAATGGCCATCCTGTCTTAGAACAACATGGAGAATTAGTCTGCACTCAGGCCTTTCCGTCTATGCCTATTTTTTTCTGGAAAGATGACAACAAAACACGTTATCGCAGCACGTATTTCGAATCCTTTCCCGGGGTATGGACTCATGGAGATTTTGCAGAAATCACAGAACACAAAGGCCTTATTATCTATGGACGTTCAGATGCAACGTTAAAACCAGGCGGGGTACGTATTGGTACTGCTGAAATTTACCGACAAATTGAAACCATGCCAGAAATCTTAGATAGTGTTGTCATTGGCCAAAATTATCAAGACGATGTTCGCGTCGTGTTATTTGTCAAATTAGCACCAGGTGCTAGCTTAGACGAGACCTTACAAAAAACCATTCGCACAAAAATTCAAACTGGTGCATCGCCTCGCCATGTTCCGGCAGTTATCTTAAGCGTGCCGGATATTCCACACACCATCAACGGCAAATTAGTAGAAATGGCGGTACGCCAAGTTGTGAATGGTTTACCGGTTAAGAATAAAGACTCTATTGCGAACCCTGAGGCATTAGATCATTTCAAAAATAGACAGGAATTACAGAGCTGATTGCCTGGATCAGGATTTAGATAACACCCCAAGGTCCAGGCGTTTTGTCTAAGCCCTGTAGGATTGTGCGCGCACGCAGTATATAATGAGCCTTCACAACTGCTACAGAGTCAGTATCCATGATTGAATTATGTGGTGTATACAAGTCTTTTGCAAAAAAATATGTTTTGGACAATATTGATTTACACATCCAAGAAGGTGAGATTTTTGGAATTATCGGACGCAGTGGTGCCGGTAAATCAACCTTGTTACGCTGCTTGAATGGCTTAGAACGGCCCGATCGGGGCAAAATTTTGATTGACCAGCAGGACCTATCACCCTTACAGGGCAAAGCGCTCCAAAAAACCCGGCATAAAACGTCGATGGTATTTCAACATTTTAACTTACTGCTCACTCAAAACGTGTATGAGAATATTGCACTCCCGATGCGTATTCAAAACATACCCAAGGCAATCATCGACGCTAAAATTAAAGAGTTGTTACCGCTAGTAGAATTACAAGATAAAGCTATAGCCTATCCTAGCCAACTCAGTGGTGGACAAAAACAACGCGTCGCCATCGCGCGTGCGTTAAGTTGTTCTCCTAAAATATTGCTTTGTGACGAAGCAACATCGGCATTAGATCCCGAAACCACCCAAGCGATCCTGTCTTTATTACAAAAAATCAACCGACTGTATGGTATCACTATCGTCCTCATTACCCATGAAATGGAAGTGATTAAGCAAATTTGTCATCGTTTATCGATTATGGAAGGAGGTCGCATAATTGAAACAACCGATTTACCTTCTGTCTTTTCTAATCGCAATAGTTTGGCACGCACATTGTTGTATTCACAACTCAGTCCTAAATTACCGACATGCCTACAACATAAGGTTTCGCAAACACCCAACGATCGTCCGCTCCTACGCCTATTGTTCGAAGGAGAAACCGCGACCGGGCCCTTTATCAGTCAAGTAAGCAGGGAATTAAACTTAGACATTAACATCTTACAAGGAAATATTGATCGGTTTAACGGCATCAGTTGTGGGGTTTTAGTGATAGAATTACGCGCCAGTCCTAAGCTATTAGAAGCATTTATGGAGCGCTGTCAACTCGTCAACTTAACGGTGGAGGTTTTGGGTTATGTCACCAATGACCATTTTATCTGAAGTTACACTCGCCACAGGTCAAACCGTTTATATGGTGTTAATAAGTACATTATTAGCGACACTACTCGGATTACCCCTCGGGACATTACTCTACAGCAGCCATGCGCTTAAACCCTGTCCCGTGCTGTATCGATGTCTGTCCTGGATAATTAATATTGCACGTTCCGTCCCTTTTATCATTTTGCTTGTTGCAATTATTCCGTTCACACGCTGGATTATTGGGAGTTCGATTGGTATTCATGCTGCTATGGTGCCCTTAACCTTAGGTGCTGTGCCGTTTTTTGCACGTTTAATAGATAATGCTTACAGCAACCTGCCACAGTCATTGGTTGAAACAGGGCATGCGATGGGTGCCAGTACTTGGCAAATGATTCGCTATCTGTTTTTACCTGAGGTTCGAGCTGCTTTGATTCAGTCGGTTACGTTAACCGCTATAACACTGGTTAATTATTCAGCGATGGCTGGAACCGTAGGCGGTGGCGGATTAGGGGATCTCGCTATTCGGCATGGCTATCAACGTTTTAATATTAGCATTATGTTGATTACTATCGTCATTTTAGTCATCATAGTCCAGGGTCTGCAATACATGGGCGACCGTGCAGCACACTATTACAAACGCTAGGAGTGGGAACGTGTTTTTACCTTTATGCAAACAACAACTTAAAGCACTTATCAGCATAGTCAGCCTCAGTATCCTGTTATTCGGTTGCGCGGATAAGCCTAACCCTACCTTGTTAGTGGTTGGAACCATGGCAGGTCCGGAAACAGAGCTGGTTGAAGTTGCTCAAACCATTGCACAAGCGCGTTATGGCTTAACGATTAAAATCATTGAATTCAGCGATTACAATTTACCCAATGCTGCACTTCAAGACGGCACCCTAGATATCAATGTTTTTCAACATCTGCCCTATTTGCAAGAGGCTATTCAAGCCCACCACTACGCT
>CANNJG010000119.1 GCA_947504795.1 Legionellaceae bacterium | reverse complement strand
TGGCCCAGAAGAAGGCTTTGAGCCCCTGCATGGGGTTAGACGTGCCATGCAACAAAGCATGTTGAAGTCCCATCAGGAAGTAGTTGCTGTCAGTTTATTTGATGAAGCCAATATCGATCATTGGCCGAGTGATGCGGATATTACCGTTCATTTAGTGCGCGCTATTGCCAGTGCCTGCAAAACTGAGCCTGCTCTCAATGCGTGGTTCGACTCAAAACATTGTGCTAGAAAATGTTTTGAGTCGCTCAATTTAGGATTGGCGATGGATAACGAAGATGGCTTATTCGTGCCGGTCATCCACCATGCAGAAACCTTAAGCGACCAACAATTACGTGAGCAAATCAATCAGCTCAAAGTAAGCGTCGCAGACCGCAGTATTTCTAAAGAACAGTTAACTGGGGTCACTTTCACTTTATCTAACTTTGGAAAATTTTCAGGTCGATTTGCAAGCCCTATCATTGTCCCCCCCGCCGTAGCTATACTGGGCGTGGGTCGTGTTTATGAAGGCGCTACCAGTTATCAGGGCCAAGTAAAGTCGCAACGCTTATTACCCTTATCGCTAAGTTTTGATCATCGTGCGGTCACTGGGGGGGAGGCAACGCGTTTTTTGGGTGGTTTGATTGCGTCTTTGCAAGATCATTGAAGCGATTTTTCGAGCGCAGACAATTGGTACAAATGATTTAACAACGCAGCTAATCGGCATCCTGCATAAACCAATTGGCGTTTAGTTATATCCTCGGTTGTGTGTTGGTACTCATCGGAAGGAATCGTGCTTTCTTCCAATCCATACACGTGTTTCAAAGCAATCGCATGAGACTCCGCAGCCCAATGCATCGCATCAAAATCTTCTGCCGGACAAACCCAACGTGCCTCAATGGTACGTGCAAAGTGCGTGGTTTCAACGGCATTCATAGGTTGCTGCAACAAACCACCCCCTCTGTCCCAATAACCATGCAGCGTTGGTGCAACCTTGTTTTTCGCGAGTTTAAAGTCATTGCCACCGCGATCTCCATCAGGATGTTGTGCACTCACACATGACGTTGTGTGTAAGGGTTGATGGATGTCCCCTACTACGTGCAATAAAATTCGTAACGCTATCGCTTGTTCGCCCAACGAAGCTTCGGGCGCAGTGAGGGTGATACTCGCGCTGCGAATGGCTGTCACCGCATTATTTAGAAATATGTCAGGCAAGACGCTATCATCCATGGTAAAAGGAATATCGATATAATGCATCGGACGCAAGGATATAAGTTGTTGGTTATACATTAAATCTAACCATACAGAAGCCGTGATCAAGTTGAAATGATGTCGATCGGTGTTCAAGCGCTGATTAATATGGGCATAATGGCGCTTAGCCTTAGGCGTCAAATAATCATATGCAATGCGCCCTACGACACGATGCCCTACCGCAGACCAAGCCAGCGCTGGCAGCACATAAAAAAAACAGAGTAAGGCGGTTATAAACTTTACTTTTCGCATCTGCGCAGTATAAAAATATTTTGTGACAAAAGCACTGACTATTTTATAGCACCTTGTTCGCTTCGCAATTTATCTTTTAATTGCCTATAATTAAAACGTGGATTTTTGGAGACAACGATGGACAGCCGCGTAAAGAAGGATAACGATGGAAATTCTTATCTGGAAGTGTCAGATAGTGACTTTAAATTGGTCGCCAATCCACTATTAAATAAAGGCATGTCGTTTAGTCCTGAAGAAAGGATAACGTTTCATCTCCTGGGACTCATCCCTCCTCATATTGCAACGATTGAAGAGCAAGCTGAGCGGTCCTATGAAGCTTTCGGCAAAAAAACGAGTGACATTGAAAAATATATTTATTTACGTGACCTTCAAGATTCTAACGAAACTTTATTTTATTATTTATTAATCCATCATGTGACAGAAATGTTGCCCATTGTTTACACACCTGTCGTAGGGGAAGGGTGTCAACATTTCAGTGAGATTTATAGGCGTCCTCGCGGGCTTTTTATTTCATATCCTAATAAAGATAAAATTGACCAGATATTAGCAAGTCCCCACTTTGACAATGTTGAAGCTATTGTTGTATCCGATGGCGAACGAATTCTAGGTTTAGGCGATCAGGGAGCTGGAGGCATGGGGATCCCGATTGGTAAATTATCGTTATATAGTGCGTGCGCAGGTATTCATCCTGCAGCCACCTTGCCCATAACGCTAGACGTAGGTACTGATAATTTAGAGCGGATAAATAGTCCGTTATATATCGGTTGGAAACATGAACGCATCCGCGGTCAGGACTATGATGCGTTCATTGAGGCGTTCGTTGAAGCCATAAAAAAACGCTTTCCTCATGTGTTATTACAATGGGAGGATTTTGCCCAGCAAAATGCCAATCCAATCTTAGAGAAATACCGTGATAAGCTTTGCACTTTTAATGATGATATTCAGGGTACAGCCGCAGTTGCGACGGGAACATTACTTTCTGCACTCCAAATAACTGGTCTAGCATTAGGCGAGCACATAATTGCAGTTTTAGGCGGTGGCTCTGCTGGCTGTGGTATAAGTAATCTAATGTGTCATGCCATGATGGAAAGTGGATTAACCGAAGCGGAAGCACTCGCGCGTTTTTATATCGTAGACAGGTGTGGCCTTTTGGTTGAGGGGGTTAAGGGGTTAAAGCGTTTTCAAGAAAAATTTTGTCAACCTAAAGACGTTGTTGTTAAATGGGAATGTGCTGATCCAAACAATATATCCTTACTCGATGTGGTGAAATCTGTTCATCCAACGGTTTTAATTGGGGTATCAGGTCAACCCGGCACTTTTACCGAAGAAATTGTCAGGGAAATGGCGGCGCATACAGAACACCCAGTTATTTTCCCGCTCTCAAATCCCACCAGTCGTAGTGAGGCTGTACCCGAAGATCTAATCAAGTGGACGAATAATAAAGCGTTGATAGGTACAGGAAGCCCTTTCCCGGAAGTGATGCGAAATGGTGCGGCTACTCGTATTGACCAGACGAATAATGCTTACATATTTCCCGGTATGGGCTTGGGGATCATTGCTGTTAAAGCAAGTCATGTAAATGACAAAATGTTTATGGTTGCCGCTAAGGCGCTAGCTGCCTGCTCACCAACTGCTCAGAACCCAAGTGCCAATTTACTCCCTCCTTTAACTGATATAAGGGACGTTTCTTTGCAAGTGGCTTTGGCTGTTGCCAAAGAAGCCGTATCTTCTGGCCTGGCACCTCACTATACAGACGAACAAATAGAAAAGCTTGTGCGCGACAAGGTTTGGAGTCCTAAATATCTTTCTTACAAAAAAATATAAGTTATCATTTAATTTTAGCGTTGGCACTCGGGCATAGGTTTTCCCTAAAATCGCTTCGAAGTGCCTGAATACCTTGTTTCATAATCATTATCATGCCATAATTCGCACAATATTTTCTCACTTAATGCATTATGACAAGGTTACGCTGTGGAGTAATAGGCGCTGGTTATCTGGGCCGCTTTCATGCCCAAAAATATCAGATGCTCGAACAAGCTGAATTGGTCGCTGTATGCGATCAAACGCTTGAAACCGCAGTTCGTGTTGCACAAGAACTCCATGTCAAATCCTATACCCATTATCAAGATCTGTATGGTCAAGTAGATGCGGTCAGTATTGCTGCAAGTACGCAAAGTCACTTTGAAATTGCAAAGGATTGTCTGTTAAACGGCATCCATGTATTGCTCGAAAAACCGATGACAGAGACCGTATTGCAAGCGCAACAACTCATTGATATCGCTCGTGACAATCGTTTAAAACTTCAGATAGGTCACATGGAACGCTTTAATGCCGCACGCATCGCTTTAAACGATCACCTAAATGAGCCGGTTTTTATTGATTCACAACGCCTGGCGCCTTTTACGCCGCGAGGGGCTGATGTCAATGTTGTCTTGGACCTGATGATTCATGATATCGATCTGATTCAAACAATGGTTAACAGTCCCATTCGCTCGATAGAAGCCCATGGTACCCCTGTTCTCACCCCGAGAATCGATATTGCTAATGCACGCATTACGTTTAAAAATAATTGTATTGCCAATGTTGTAGCAAGTCGTATCAGCTTTAAAACAGAACGTAAAACCAGGATTTTTCAACCGAATGGGTATATTTCAATTGATTACCATCAGAAGAGCATTTCTGTATTTCACAAGGGTGACGGCGAGATGTTTCCTGGCATACCCACTATCGCACAACAGGAAATTGCCGTTAAAAAAGGAGATGCGTTACTGGAAGAAATTAAAGCCTTTATAAACTGCATTACCTACGATACGCTCCCGCTGGTTACCGGAGAGCATGGACGCGATGCTTTGGCTACTGCCATCACGATCAGCGAATTAATCGATAAAAACATAATCACTTATGCAACAGCCTAAGCATATTGTCATCATCGCCGGGGAAGAATCAGGCGACCAGCACGCAGCATTGTTCGTGCGTGCATTGCAAAAGCGCCACCCAACCCTTGTCTTAACCGGGATCGGCGGAAAACATATGCGCGATGCGGGTGTAGAACTCATTTCGGATTTAGCACGATATGGGGTTACAGGCATCACCGAAGTCTTAACGCATGCTCGAGTGATTCGTCATGCTTTTCAATCTATTAAATTGCATTTACAAACCACCAAGCCCGATCTGCTCATTTTAGTCGATTATCCAGGCTTTAACTTACGTTTAGCACGTTTTGCCAAAGAAACCCTCAATCTTAAAATACTCTATTACATTAGCCCACAAATATGGGCTTGGAAAGCCAATCGCATTCATACCGTTAAACGATATGTCGATACCATGGCGGTGATTTTACCGTTTGAAAAAATGTTATACGAACAAGCAGGCATTCCGGTCGCTTTTGTAGGACATCCTTTGGTTGAAAAACCAACCTTATCCGATGTTACGCAAGACGACGTAAAGCAACAATTACACTTACCCCTCCATACCCCGCTCATAGCCGTTTTACCCGGAAGTAGACATAATGAAATTAAGCGCCATATGCCTGTGTTATGTGAGACGATGACCCAACTAATCAAACAAAATCCTAATGCGCATATCGTTATTCCGGTAGCGCGAAGTTTAGCGCGCGCCGATCTTGAAGCCTACTTCAAAGGCAAACAGATTCCGGTGACGTTTGTCGACCAACAAGCTCTCTTGGTTGCTTATTGTAGTGATTTTATAGTTGTAGCGTCGGGTACTGCCTCGTTAGAATGTGCCCTGCTAACCAAGCCGATGTGCATTATCTATAAGTCATCCTTATTAACCTTTATTGTCGCCAGTAAACTTATGCGCGTGAAATATCTGGGTCTGTGTAATATCCTAGCTAATGAAATGATTGTTCCGGAGTTTTTGCAATATGATTTCAACCCCCGAGAGTTAGTCGCTTACGTATCAAAGCATCTGCTCGATCCAAATCAATCAAGGCCTAT
>CANNJG010000118.1 GCA_947504795.1 Legionellaceae bacterium | reverse complement strand
TGAGTTTTCTCGAACGCGCCGCTTGTTGAAAAAAAACGAATTTGACCGAGTGTTTCAAGAAGCCAAGAAAATTGCCAGTCCGCATTTTATACTTTTATACCGCGATAATTCTCTAGGGTTCGCCCGCTTGGGCTTGGCATTGTCAAAGAAAATGATTCCAAAGGCACACGACCGAACGCGGATAAAACGCTTGTTAAGAGAAACATTTCGAGTGAATCAAGACATGCCTGAGGTCGATGTTGTGGTATTGGCGAGATCCAAAGTGGGTCAAGTTGATAATCCTGATTTATTAGCAGGACTCCACAAAAGCTGGTTGAAACTTGGTTTGACCTGTCATCCTGAGCGCAGCGAAGGACCTCCTGAAAGCGGCAACGCGCCCAATCAGGAAGAACCTTCGCGTCCCTGTCAGGATGACGGGAGGTAAAATGATATGACCCTAATCAAGACAATTCAAAGTTTTATTCTGGGTTATAAGCGGTTTATCAGCCCATTTTTACCAATGAGTTGTCGATTTCACCCCTCTTGCTCGGAATACGCTGGGTCGGCGATAGCGCATTATGGTGTGGTCAAAGGTTTGTGGAAGGCTATGGGGCGACTCTTACGTTGCCATCCTTGGTCTGATGGTGGATATGATCCGGTTTTACCTAATAAAGAGAATAACTAATGGATATCAAACGTGTAATATTATATGGCGCGTTAGCGCTAATGGGTTATTTTTTATGGATGAATTGGCAAACAGATTATCCGCAAATGCCTGCTACTCCGGTCGAGACGCGGGTGATGACGTCTCAATCCGTTACGAATCCTCTCGCGCCGCCTGGAGCAGCAGGGTCAACAGCGGAAACGATTCCAGTTACCGCAGAATCTGCCGCCAATGAAAACGTCTCCGCGTCCAGAGTCTACGTTACAACCGACGTTTTGAACCTGGCCATTGATTTGAAGCAGGGTGATGTTGTTAACACGCAATTGTTGGCTTATCCGGAATCTGCCGATCTACAAAGTAAGCCGATGACATTACTCCAAGACAACCCAACCACACAATATGTTGCCAATAGCGGCTTGGTGGTCCTGCAGAAGCAGGTCGTGCAGTCACTCGATGTCCCTTATACGACTCAAGAAAAAAATTATGAGTTAAACGCTGGGCAAGAACAGCTCGTTGTGACCCTCAAGGGCGAAACCTCAAAAGGTTTGGTGGTGACGAAGACGTTCTCCTTCAAGCGCGGGAGTTATCTTATCGACGTCGCGTATCATCTCGATAACCAAGGGAGTGATGCTTGGACCGGCTACCTGAACACCCAATTACTGCGATCATCCCCGCAAGAAGACAAAACCAGCGTTTTTCATATGGGATCGTTCACCGGCGCGTCTTACTCAATACCTGGCCAGCATCGGTATAAAAAATTAACCTTCAAAGACATGACCAAAACCAATCTAGATGTAGAGACTACCGGCGGTTGGGTTGCGATGCAGCAGCATTATTTCTTAACGGCATGGATACCGACGGCCAGCAGCACACAACGCTTCTACACGCGTGCAACCGGGAACGACTATACAATAGGTCAAGTATCAACACCAATCGTGGTCGCCCCTCAGCAATCGCAAGCGGTCCAAACTCAGCTATATGTCGGGCCAGAGACAACCGATGTCCTCAAATCCATAGCCCCAGGGTTAGATTTAACCGTTGACTATGGTTGGTTGTGGTTTATTTCACAGATTCTGTTTTCAGTGATGAAGGCTATTCATTCCGTGATCGGTAATTGGGGTTGGTCGATTGTTTTAGTGACGTTAATGATTAAACTGGCGTTTTTCAAATTGCAGGCGACTAGCTTTAAATCGATGGCGAAAATGCGTCATTTACAACCTAAAATTGCGACACTGCGTGAACGTTATGGTGATGATAAACCCAAGTTAAGCCAAGCGACCATGGAATTATACAAGCAAGAAAAAGTGAATCCTTTAGGCGGCTGCTTGCCTATTCTGATCCAGATTCCGGTATTCATTGCTTTATACTGGGTATTGATTGAAAGTGTAGAATTGCGACATGCACCCTTTATGCTTTGGATCACCGATTTAGCCGCAGCAGATCCTTACCATGTGTTGCCTATTATTATGGGCTTGACCATGTTGATTCAACAAAAATTAAATCCTGCACCGCCGGATCCGATGCAAGCTAAAGTCATGATGTTTTTACCGGTTGTCTTTACCATTCTATTTTTAAATTTTCCAGCAGGGTTGGTATTGTATTGGACCGTGAATAACTCCTTGTCAATTTTGCAACAATGGTACATTACTCGGAAATTTGGCGATGCCGCTACGCCTAAGAAAATAGCGCATGCTAAGTGACGACAATTGTAGCCATTGCAACGCCGCCCGGTCGCGGTGGCGTTGGGATCGTGCGTGTATCCGGGCCCCAAGCGCTCGCGCTTGCCTTGCGCTTAACGAAGCGCATCGATCTTACCCCTCGACAAGCGCAATTTTCTTCTTTTTATGTAGAACAGGATGAATGTTTGGACCAGGGCCTTGTCCTTTATTTCAAAAGCCCTCACTCTTTCACCGGCGAAGATGTTGTTGAACTGCAATGTCATGGATCTCCGATTGTCCTAGATAGACTGTTAAAAGTCCTGATAGCCTGGGGTGCTGAATTAGCTAAGCCCGGTGAGTTCTCATTGCGTGCTTATCTGAATGATAAAATGGATTTAACCCAAGCAGAAGCCGTCGCTGATTTGATCCAAGCAGACTCGATGACCGCAGCTAAAATGGCGATGCGTTCGCTACAAGGCGAGTTCTCTAAGCGTATTCAACAATTGAATGAGCGACTTATCCATCTACGATTGTATGTGGAGGCAGGGCTCGATTTCCCGGATGAAGAAATAGATTTACTCTCTGATGGGAGCGTATTATTGCAATTACAAAACATCCAACATACCCTAGCGGCTATTCGATCCGAAGCCGCGCAAGGCGCTCTTATGCGCGAAGGCTTGACCGTGGTGATTGCTGGACGACCCAATGCCGGTAAATCAACGTTAATGAATTGTTTAGCCCAGCGTGATGTTGCCATTGTGACGCCTCTTGCCGGAACCACACGCGATGTTATGCAAGAACATATTCTTTTAGATGATATCCCCTTACGTCTCTTAGACACAGCCGGATTACGCATGTCTGAAGATATTATCGAGCAGGAAGGGATAAAACGTGCTCACAAGGCATTGGAGCAAGCAGATTGTGTTTTAATCGTGCGCGACTGCGCTGACAATGAACAAGACGATCAGGCCATAAAGGAAATTAATTCAACAATAAATGAGCAAACCCCAAGGCTTTTAGTGTATAATAAGATAGATAAATTAGGTTGGCAGGCTAAAAGAGAGGGAACTGTCGTGTATGTGTCGTTGAAAACAGGCGACGGCGTGCCCTTATTAAAACAAGCGATCAAAGAGAGTGTCGGCTACCAGCCTTTAGAAGGACGGTTTTTAGCGAGAAGGCGTCATTTAGACGCATTGGATCGTGCAACAGAAGTGCTTCAGCAAGGATTGCAGCGGATGCAAGCGCATCATTCTGGAGAGTTGCTGGCCGAAGATCTGCGTTTGGCACACCTCGCTTTGGGGGAGATCACCGGCGAATTTAGTTCTGATGATTTGCTGGGGAAGATTTTTTCGAATTTTTGTATAGGAAAATAGGAGCAGTTAGCTATTCATATCGACGCTAACCTGCAACCTTACCACATTGTTCGTTATATTATAGATAGGTGATGCTATGGCTGTAGAATTGAGTATGTTTAACCAGTATAAAGAAAAACTGGATACAGGTTACAACAATAACACGCAACCAAACGCAAACGTTAATTTGGACGTTTTTTTATTCCTAAACAAGACAGGCCAACCTATCAGTAATCATGAATTTTATACCTTTTCGTTTCAATCACGACCTAACGCCGAATTGGATTACAAATTGTTAGGTGCAGTATTAAAAGACGCGGTTCTGACTCCCGAGCAACAAGCGCGTGTCCGCTATTATTTAAATCACACGAAATATGTATTGCATCGCGATGCTGAATTAGCCGGGAATACCTATGAAGCCAAGCGATATCAGGATGAGATTTCAGCGCCTGAGAGAGATGCGCCAGGCTCGTGGCAATATAAGAAACTAGGCAACGATTGGGGCAATTTATTACGTACGCCGAAAGAAATTAATAAAGTGATAGGATGGATATCGTTTCTGAATATTTATCGCTTGATTGCTACTTTCGCGCGCTTATCTTGGACGATGTTATGGGAAATTGCTGCCCAATGCCATCTTCTTGATGACAACAATGCGCTGTTTGGATACCGGATTAATCGTGAACTGTTAACCGCGTCAACAAGGTTTTTTAATGCATTAAGTGTTCTTTTATTTGTAGGACGTTGGACGAGTCATATCGCGATGATTCTCAAGCATGTTGCTTACCCGACAGACGCGGAGAAAGCCATTAGTCCTCTTGAGCGAGGGTTGCGAGAGTTCTATGGACGTATGTCGCATATTCTCAACGACACAGTGTGGGGGATCATTAATTTACTGACTAATTATCCGCAATTATGGGGTATGAGTGCTGCGACCGCGAATATAGTGATGGTGTGTGCCATTCTGTTTGATTTGACATGGTTGTGTGCGCAGTGGGCGTTTAAAGAGTGGGAGCTGTATGACAAACGCAAAGAACTCGAGGCATTAAGCGCGGTTTTAAGTTTTGATGCTGTTGAGATCAATCTTCAGATGCTGTTAAAATTGGATGATGAACAATTGGAAATGCGAGCAAGATTCATCATTCAAATTTTAGCCTGCTTAATTATTATCGGAGGTTTCGTCTCCGTGATGACGTTTACCGCTGCTGCCGTAGCACCGATAGGGTTTTTAGCCTGTATGATCGGATTTAGCATTTATTTGAGTTCGGATGAGTTTGCAACCTATTGGCGCTCGTTTTATGCGCATGATAGGATAAATAG
Organism: Legionellaceae bacterium; assembly: GCA_947504795.1. GTDB lineage: Bacteria > Pseudomonadota > Gammaproteobacteria > Legionellales > Legionellaceae. Next base: position 519 of record CANNJG010000118.1, on the reverse strand, counting down.
TACTGAATCGAGTGTGCAAAAAGAGCAGCAGGAAGCGCGAATCGTGTTTTTCAAGACCCTGTCGAAAGCGGCTCTCGTCCCAACGCTATTAGTTGGGATGTACACTATCAGTTGGCCAGTAGCGTTGGTTTTGAGTGTTTTATATGCGGCTTATGAGAATTATGGGCCTAAACCAGAGCTGGATATTTCGGATGAGCTTTCCCCAACTAACCGCTTAGTTGCTGGGTAATCCGTCTCCCACGTCTTCCCCGCCAAGGCGGGGGATTGATTCAAGTGGCGTATCATGGATACATTGCATTCACCGCTGCAATATCTTTGGCGCTTAACCGATCTCGCTGACCAATGGTCACCCCAGGCACAAGAGGTACAATGGTTTCTTTGCCATTTTTAGAGAAATTATCAGACGAGTAATGCATAATCGATTGATAATCATAATCTCCAAAGTCTTGGCCGTCGTTGATGTGTTGATTAAAATTGAAAAGATGCTCATCTTCAATGTTGTCCCAAAGAATTTTAATA
>CANNJG010000117.1 GCA_947504795.1 Legionellaceae bacterium | reverse complement strand
TAATCTGACAGCTTTGATTCTAATGAGCCGCTCCCTCTTGCTTATCAAGCGTTTGCGTCTCAACATGAATAGCCAATACAGCCATTCGTGTGTATTCAATAACTTCTGTCAACGCACGCTCATCTTCTTCATTGACTTGCAAAGCCTCATAATCCAATTGAGCAAATTCTGTGATCTGCTGGACCGCTTCTTGCGCATCATCGACCGCTAACTTGTTAAAATCCAATCCCGCTACGGTTAGCCCTTGCGTAAACCCCTCGCACCATTCACTAAACGCTTGCGCTCGAACCGGTAAAGATAGCTCATCATTGGGCAATAGTAATTGAAAATCAAATCCCAAATTTGAAAGTTGATGCTGACTAATCGTGAATATATCAAATAACACCGTCGCCGCGGCGCGGATTTCCTCCGAATTCGGTTTGGCAAGGATGGACTGAAGATAAGATTCCCCCTGCCGTCTCCCTCCTGCAGCCAAATAACCACACAATACTCCGTGTAATTCCGCGCAAGATATGGGTAAATGTAAACTTGCAACCGCCTCAGAAACGCGCTGATAATCAGGCAACGTCATAACACCATCAGATAAGGTCATGTTTTCGATCCAACTTAACGACCTTAGATTATACCTCAACTTAAATAACTCTGGGACCCTCATTTAATACTAAATCTAACCAAGCGACCGGGTTTCATCCCACGCTATTGCGTGCAGGAAATTGTGTCATTCAACCACAATCGAAGTCACCGTTTGTAGTCCTCTAGGTAAGCGCTTGCCTCGTGAACCGCGATCGCCCTGATAATGAACCCAGTCGGCACGTTTTAATACAAAATGGCGTTTACCGGCATAAATGGTAAGACTCTTGGCCTGTTCGGGGATCACTTGAATATCAATGAGATATTCTTCACGAGTCTGTGCCTTAGCACTTGAAATATGCATCAGTTTACTGCCTTTTCCTCGGGCTAATTGCGGGATTTGGTCAATGGGAAACACCAACATACGCCCGGTATTGGTGACACAAATCATGTGTTGATTCCCCTCTGCATTCAGTCGTCGCGGAGGGAGCATATTGCTCGCATTGGGAAGCTTGAAACAGGCCTTACCATTGCGGTTTTTTACGTATAATGTTTGTACTTCAGCTCGAAATCCATACCCTGCATCGTTGCCTAAGACCACCCATTCCTCCGGTTCACCACACAGCATCGCCACAAAGACAGCGCCTTCGGCAGGATTTAATTTGCTCGTTAACGGTTCTCCTTGACCCCGTGCAGAGGGTAAAACATGTCCTAACAGGGAATAGACCTTGCCTTCATTGTCCCAAAACAACACCTGCTGATTCGAACGTGCGTTCGTTTGAATCAAAAACTCGTCCCCCGATTTGTAGACTAACCCACGACCATCGATATCAAAGCCTTTAGCCGCTCGCACCCAACCCTTCTGGGATAACACCACGGTAATCGGTTCATTAGGTAGAATATCTTCTTCTTTTAAAGCACAGGCATCTTCGCGTTGTGTAATAGGCGAAAGTCTCGGATCGCCATAACGCTGTTTATCTTCTTGAATTTCTTGCTTCACTAACGCTCGTAACCGTTTATCCTCTGCTAAGATGGCTTGTAATTTATCGCGCTCACTCACTAACCCAGCATGATCCGCACGTAATTTCATTTCTTCTAATTTCGCTAAATGACGTAATTTTGTATCCAAAATAGCGTCGGACTGGCGCTCGGTTAGGGCAAATCGCGCCATCAACAAGGGACGTGGCTCTTCACTTTCTCGAATGATAGCGATAACTTCATCTAAATTTAAATAAGCGATCAATAACCCTTCCAGCACATGCAGTCGATCTAAAATCTTATCGAGTTGAAATTGTGTACGCCGCTTCACCGTGGTTAAACGATACTCTAACCATTCGGTTAAAATCGTCATTAACGGTTTAACATTCGGCTTGCCATCCAGACCTATCACGTTAAAATTAACTCGATACGAACGCTCTAAATCGGTTGTTGCAAATAAATGAGACATTAATCCCTCGGCATCCACACGATTAGAGCGTGGGATAATCACGATACGTGTTGGATGTTCGTGGTCAGATTCATCGCGTAAATCCTCTACCAACGGCAATTTCTTTTGCTGCATTTGTGCCGCAATTTGCTCTATAACTTTGGCCCCAGACACTTGATAAGGCAAAGCGATGATCACGACCTGATGGTCCTCGATAGTATACACGGCTCGCATTTTAACGGAGCCCGTACCCGTCTCATAGCATTGGGCAATCCCAGCAGTTGGGGTAATAATTTCTGCTTGCGTTGGAAAATCCGGTCCTTTCACCCATTGCATAATATCGTTTAAGGTAGCTTTAGGATAATCTATCAAATGCAAACAGGCATCGGCTACTTCCTGAAGATTATGTGGTAACAAATCGGAAGCCATTCCTACCGCGATCCCGGTAGCACCGTTTAATAATACATTGGGTAAGCGCGCAGGGAGTAACGAAGGCTCCATTAAGGTGGCATCAAAGTTATCGACCCAGTTAACAGTTCCTAGGGGTAATTCAGACAATAACAAATCGGCATAAGGAGATAAGCGCGCCTCCGTGTAGCGCATGGCGGCAAATGACTTGGGATCATCCGGGGACCCCCAATTGCCTTGACCATCCACTAACGGATAACGATAGGAGAAGGGTTGTGCCATTAATACCATCGCTTCGTAGCAGGCGCTGTCCCCGTGCGGATGAAATTTACCCAACACATCCCCAACCGTTCGCGCTGACTTCTTATGCTTTGCCGTTGCTTTTAATCCTAACTCTGACATTGCATACACAATGCGACGCTGTACAGGCTTAAACCCATCGGCAATATGCGGCAATGCCCGATCTAAAATCACATACATGGCATAATCGAGATACGCTTGCTCAGCAAATAGAGATAACGATTTACGCTCAGTGGCTGCATTCATGTTAAATTAGTCCTGTCTTTGTAGGCTGTGAATAATTTTATGCCAACATAATAAAAACCCAATAAAATCATTGTAACGCATTGATTTTATTCAACAAAAAAAATATTTCTTCCCTTGGCTTCATAGGGATCTGTGGATAACTTTGTGCATAAGAATTAGTTATCATTCATCAATCGGGTTAAAACCGGTGCAAGTAGTGCCATCATACAGGCCGCGAGAAAGGTCGTCACGCCTATTTGTGCAAAAACATGCGTATACGTCATTAGGGAGGCAATGCCGCCTTCCGATCCTTTGGGTAAAGCGGTTAATGACGCGACTGCCGCCCCGGTAAATCCTGCTAACGAAGAGGTCAGAAACCACATTCCCATTACAAATCCCATGATCTGCGGCGGGACTAATTCCGCAACCATCGCCACGCCAAGAGCGGATACCAAAATTTCACCCAAACTTTGAAATAGGTAACTTCCCACTAACCACCACGGCGAGACCATCCCCGCAGCATCATGTCCGAAGCGTGTGAAAAATAGGATCATAAACCCGATACTGCAACATACCATCCCCATTGCAAATTTATAGGGGACAGCCACGTGAATCTTGTGCTGCTGACCCAAGTGATAGACACCTGCGACCGGAATACTCAGCACTATAATCCAAAAAGGATTTAAAACTTGAAAACTCTGGGGGTCCATCGTCATACCCAAGAGCGTCGGATAGACGTGATTCACCGCAAATAAATTGATGGACGTCGGCATTTGTTGATAGAGTGTAAAAAATATAATTGCTTCACCCATTAAAATAAGCGCTAACAACATTCGCGATCGCAAATGCTTATCTGCCTTGAACATATAAACAAAATAGCATACTAAAAACCCTGTGATGACTGCGCTAATACTGAATTGTGCTAACGCCGTGTGTCGCAATAAATAAGCGGCAAGCGCAACAGCCCCGCCGATCAACACTATCAGTAAAATCCAATAGAGGCATGACATTGTATAGTTATCTGTATCGGTCTTAATTTGGCGCATCAAATCACGCTGCCACCAAAAATTTAGTAATCCCAAACCAATCCCCAACACACTCAACGCATAAGCATATCCATACCCAAAGCGACTCGAGACATAAGGGCCCAAAAGCAACGATGCCAACGCACCGATATTAATAGACATGTAATAAAGGGTAAACCCAGAATGCAGCTGCTCCGGAAACTTTCGATAACAATTGGCAAGCAGAACACTAGGATTGGCCTTAAACAACGCAGATCCGATGCAAATCAGCCCCAAGGCGTAATACAACGTATGCGCGACTTGCAATGCCAAAACACCATACCCGACCGCCAATACAATCAATCCGATAACAAGGGTGCGCTTGGTCCCAATTAACCGATCCCCGAGATACCCTCCGAGTGGGGTGCTCACATAAATCAATGCAGAAAAAGTTCCAAAAATCTCATACGCTTCTTGGTTTGACATCCCAATCGAGCGAACAAAATACAATACCAAAATACCCTGGACCGTATAAAACCCAAACCGCTCCCAAATTTCCAACATAAAAATCATAAAAAAGGGGCGAGGTTGTTGACGCAGCAATGTCAGCATTCCTTATGTCTCCTACAAGCCTTCTTGCTGTAATGCATCGACTATGGATTGTCGGGTTTCTAAAGCTGTTTGATACGCCTGGAGATGAGGCAACCCGCTCATGTCCAGCTTCAATACGCGCGCCCAACGCAGGATGACAACCAAATAAATATCCGGCAACGTGAAATGCTTGCCACATAGATAGTCATGATGGTGTAAACACCGATCAACATAATTAAATTTAGCCATCAATAACGGAATGAATATTTGTTGCTTGAGGGGTTCTGGCACTTGCGAATTAAATAACGGGCTAAATCCTTTATGTAAATCAGTCGTGATGAAATTAACCCATTCCAATACACGATAACGGTTGAAATCATCGAGCGCCGGCAATAAATTGATTGCTTGATAATGATCCGCCAAGTACTGCATAATCACTGCATTTTCTGTTAAAACAACACCATTTTCTAACTGTAATGCAGGCACCACACCTTTGGGGTTAAGGGTTAAATAATCTCTACCCGTTTCCGTCTTTTTCGTCTTTAAGTTCACGGCTTCGTAATCCGCAGGAATACCCATTTCATTCAATAAAATACGAGTCGCTAGGGAACAGGCGCCTCTTGCATAAAATAATTTCATGATTAGTCCTAAATACTTGCCACAGGTGGTGAGGTCCTCTAGTATTCTATAGATATCCCTATTAACTGTAAAATGGCGGCATGGCTAAAATAGCACTACATTTGACCGGAGGCGGCGCAAGGGGCTCTTATCAAGCGGGCGTACTTAAAGCGCTGAGTGAAATTCTCAACGCCCGAACCCTTCCATTTTCTGTCCTAACCGGCGTCAGTGTCGGCTCTTTGAATGCTGCCATTTTATGTGAATACGCCGATGATTTTAAGATGGGCGTAGAAAAAGTAGTCAACTTATGGGAAAATATTCATTGTGATGATGTTTTTTATGCCCAAAATTATCTCTTAGGACGTTCATTATTTCGCAACATAGCTCACTTTTTTATAGTAAACCCCCGCCCCACGCATTTGTTGGACACCAGTCCACTATTTAATTTTGTGAAGGAACACATTCATTTTGACCGCATTAACGAAAATATTGCTAAAGGCCTGGTT
>CANNJG010000116.1 GCA_947504795.1 Legionellaceae bacterium | reverse complement strand
TCATTATCGACACTAACAACCGATTGCAAGTTGTTTGAATTTAACTCATTAATACCATTTGCTTTTGATAACATTTTAACGATTTCCCTACCGCCCTCATGGAAGTAGTTTTACCTTATTTTTGTCTCACTGTCGCTGGCACAGAGGGCACTTCTACTTCTTCTGGGTTGCTATTGTCTTGGGTCGGAGGAAAGAATAGATAACGCATCACCGTATAAGCATTGGGTATGCCAATAGCTAAGCCCGTTACCATACCCAATGTTGCCAACACGCTCATATACTCGGTAAGCCCCGGCATAACCAAAAAAGCAAACAACGGGTTGCCCGCTAAAATGCCTATCGAGATGGTTATGAAGACTAAAGCAGCCAGCAAGGCAATAAGCCTTAGATAAGGTATCTGCACATGAATGGTGTAGTCAGTCATTAAAAATTTTTTATGCGTCTCTTGAATATCTTTTTCCACTTTCTGTAGCATCGCGTTTCTCTTCACTAACGCTTCATGCAAACGTGTAACCTTGACTATATCCTGGTCTAAACATTGGGTATGGCTATCGAATTTAGATAAAGTTTCATAAAATAAAGCTGTGGGTGTATGATCTATCTTATGACCTGGTGATTCTTGTTGATACGAACCCGATGTCTCTCTTTTTTGAGACTTTTCCTGTTTAAAATCCTCATGCAGCTGATTCAAGAATGCTAGCTGGTCATCCAAATCTTGTTGATTTACAAGTTTTTGATAGCGTTCTCGAGGTTCTAACCCATTCTTCCCTAATTCGATCGATTGTTGACGTTCATGCACTATTTCTCCAACACATCCGAGTTTCTCGCGCATTAAATCAAGCGCATATTGAGTATTATTGTATGTCGCTTCCATATCACCATAAACCTGTAACCATCTAATTTCTACACCTATTAATTCTAATTGATTATCTATTACTTTTGTTGCATCACTTTTGTAAGTCTGTTGCTTAATAGAAGCATTAAGAATATTCGAATATTTTACGTTATTACGCGCTGAATACGAGAAAATTTTCCCCTCGCCCATCAAGCTGCACACATAACCGTACCCAGGAGTTTTGGAGTCATTACTGCATAGTGCATCAAAAACAAATGATGCTTTATTCGGAGTATCTAAAACAAAAAGAAAGGGGCTCTCTTTTGGATCAGAAATAATAAACTGCGCAGAAATAAACTGCGAGGAAAAGGTATCTAGAAGCGTTTGTGAATAGGGTTTCAGGGCGTTTTGTAAAAGTCCCCCGTCTTTATATTGCGTATCACGACTTAAATCCCGTAAAAAATTTAAAATACTGCGTTTTACTTTGAGTGCATCCATATGATTTTTAAAAATTGATGATTGGGCGACTTTCTGGGTCGATCTTATGGGTTCGTTAAACGATAAACTCAAATCAGGGCGTATCAAGATTTCTAGAACCAAATGGGAATTGGGTAGAGCATCTAATAATTTTTTGCGATGCGTTTGTTCCTGATTCAAAAAATAATGCAATATTCGATGTTGAATGCACGTTGCAGTGGTTCCCCACTGTTTTCGCCAGTTGTAGGGGGATTGAAATAGAATTTCCAGATAATATTCTGTGTGCGGGCAATATTTTGGATTTAGCATTTGCAACAATTTCCAATAGGTGACAGCCAATTGAAAAGAAGCATCATCTTTTATTTCCTCTTGAAGCGCAGACCTCACCAGTGTTGTGCATGCGTTCATATCAGCTTCAAGTTGAGTCAGCGTATACTTAAACCATATATCTCTAAACCATGTTTTAGTGTTATTAGGATAGGATAAAGCCGGACGTTTTAAATACTCTGCAATAGTATGAATAGCCCAATATGCTTTGTTGGTCTCATTGATATTTGCTGTCTGCATGGTTGCAAGTGACGCCCGTGGATCCAGATAAGTGATGCCTAATTGAGCAATCTCTTCTTGTAAAAATGTCAGATTTCTCAACAATTCTACAAATAAATGATCTTCATAATTATCAATCGGGTTCATTGTCATGCTTAACTTCTGCCTAGGTAAATCCCGCGCATATTCCAGTGCTTAAAAGTCTGAGAGACAATCCATGTTCTGAAACCAAGTTTAGGGGTGCTGGCGAGTGATCTTTAGAAAGCCGACTTCCCAAACAGGCCATCGAAGATTTGAGGTGCCAACAACCTACTTTTAAATAGCAAACATTTCTGGCGAGAATATGTGATCATTAACCAATAATCTACCATTAACAAGCTTCAATGCCATTACAAAATCATCGCCATCACTAACGAGTATACCCGCTAAAGTTAAATAACTGACTTTTTCCGCCAGCTTAATCGCTACTTGAGCATCGATATCACTCTTGGGTACAGGATTGTTTTGACCATCAACTGCGGGGCCTACAACATCATGCTGCAATTTTGCTTGGATTACGCCCTGTAGCCAATTGTTTACCAAGCTCTTAGATAAGCGTATGCGACCATTTCCTGTTAATTTTTGCATCATTTGCAGTGGATTGTACACAGGTTGATCAGGAAAAGCTACCTTAACGTTCGCTTTTAATAATCCGTTAGGGAACGCTAACTCTAAATTATGAATAGTTATTTGCGCACCTTTAGCCAGCAACATAGGTACGTCGGGCACAAGTGCTAGCAAGGCTCGATGCTTATCTTCTTCTGAGTGCGATTGAGATTGGCCAATTTTTCTATTCATTTCTTCTAACGTTTTTGCATCCAATCTAGCGACCGCTACATCCGCGCGGCTTTTTCCAAATCTCAACTGGTTGAGTGCTAAATTTTTAACGCTCATGGTTATTCTGGAATTAAACAAACCATCCTGAATATTATTTTCTGATGTTAAATCAGCATCAGCCACCTGCGCTAATTGCTGCCCGCCCTTAATTAAGGTTCCAGATGCAATTTGAAAATGAGCATTTCCGAAATATACGTTTTCTATATCACGTCGCATATCATAGTCGCTTTTTATTGCACCAATTAACCCTCTCATATCCCCTTCAAACCAGGAAAAACCACCCACCTCAAGATGACCGGCTATATGTTTTTTGTCGCCCGATAGGTTTACATTAGTTATCATTCCCAACCATTTAAACTGATTGACAGAATCATTTGTTGTGAGAGAAAACGCGGGTATTTGTAATTGCAGTGTTGTGTTAGTCAAATAACTAACTAACGCTGTTATCCTTAAAATGGGTTTGACAGAGTGACTCTTATCGAAAACAGAATTATATTTTCGATTATAAATGGTTGGAATCAATACTTGGGATTTGATATATCCCAAACCAAATTTTAAGCTATGGTTAGCCCACATGACGGGGCCATGAACAATACGGAGCGAGACTTCAGTAACATACACTCTATCAGGGATCAATAATGAATGCGGAATACGTAATGTTGTCGGTTCAGGAACCTTAACCACCCATTTGATAAGTGCATGAGACGTAAACCAACCTCTGTGATACTCTTTCAATTCAACCGTATTAGCGTGGGTACGATTCATGATGGCAAGATTATCTTTCAATACGCGCTCTGTCCCCCAACCCATGAAGTAATAGCCACTTAACATTACAATTACAACTATCACTAAGCCGCTCATCAGTTTTTTCATGCTTACTCTCCGTATAAAGCAATTCTTACCCATTTGCATCTGTTCATTACACGTTCTGAAACTCGAATGAAATCCTATTTAACCGCACCTTCAACCACATCCTTACTCAAAAAGTTGGCGAGTATTTTTCAGCAAGGATTTAATCCAAGGTGCATCAAATATGGCTTTTTTAAAAGATGCTAAAAAGTCACAACAATTTTTAACATACTTATCTCGCAAACAAAATAGATTTCATTAAGTTATTTATCGTAAAGAGTCGTAAACAATTCATTATTCGAAACCCAGGTCGCGTTACTTTGCGCGGAATTAAAACTTCATGCAGAAACCTACTGCATATTGATAGACACTTATGGATGTCTCATTCAAAATAGGCAACATCAGGATCGGCATCATGAACAACCCATAGTGATGCGTTTGCAATGGGTCTCTTTTAATCCTAGAATCAAAACGCAAGCAATCAATGAGAAAATGGGCAATAACCATAACCCTGCTTGAAAATCAGACAAGCGCAGCAACTCTACATGATAGGCGCGTAATCCCGAATGGCGATCGACTAAAAAGCCAACCAAAGGTTGTAACCCGGCACCAATCATAATAGACATCATATTCGTAAACGCAATAGCTGTTCCAATAACATTCCTTTGCGTCACTTCTGTTGATACTGCGTAAGCAAGTGCTACGCCACTGTTCGTCAGTCCAAATAAAAAGAAAATAACGCACGTGGCAAAGGGAGATAATGTGGACGAGAAAACAAATACACTACTCAATACAACGCCACAGAAGCTGGAGGCAATCATTAAAGGTTTACGTCGGCCGATTTTATCTGAAAAATAACCGAATAATGGCCCGCCAAGAACCCATCCAATGAAGATCAAACCAATTGCAAATGCGGCACTATGGATAGACAATCCACGACCGTAGGCTAAATAAGCTGGCCCCATTGATTCTCCAATTACGGCGGTGGGTGCGTATAAAAACCCGGCATACAAGGCATTTAACCAAGATTGGCGATTAGAAAGGATATGTTTCAGACTAGCCCACAGAGTCAACGGTGTATACGTAGGATGATGGTGTGTTTTTTGAGTATTAGGCGCATCTTGTACATAACGAAATAGAAGAAGCGCTAACACGATAAACACAGCCGAAACTGCGACCATTGACAGACGCCAACCCATTCCGGAAATCATAAAAGACAAGGGTGCTTGACCCGCTGATGCGCCGAGCATCCCCAGCGCTTGGGTTAGTCCCGCTAACAATCCTAATTTTTCAGGCGGAAACCAGGCGGTGGCTAGTCGAAGCGCCGATGTAAAAGCAAACGCTGCACTAAATCCTATCAATAGGCGTGCAACCGAAGCGGTTACTAAGCCATGTGCACTCGCAAACACGCAACAACCCATGGCTGTAATAAGTGACATGGCTGTTAACAGATAGCGCACTTTAATACGGTCCACAGTCAATCCCACAGGGATTTGCATGATTATGTAGGGAATGTAAAAGAACGAAGTTAACGTGGTAAATCCCATCTCATTGATACTAAAAGCTAATTGTAATTCGCGATGCATTACGCCTGGGGCGACACGTGCCAAATAATCCGAAAAATAAAAAGTGGCTGCTAATCCCCAAATAAACCATGCTTGAGATTGTTTGTATAATTTAGCCATAGCATACACCTTGTTTAAATACAATTAAGGTAAAGATTGTCAAGCACATCAGTATACTGATATGCTCTTAAATTTCAACACAGCTTCTTATTCGTTAGGACACCCATGAATGCAATTGAACAAGCGATCCATGACGCATTAGCGACACAAGGTGATAACAGCTCAGCTAATAAGGCGTATTTGGAATTTATTAAAGGCAATTTTATTGTCCCTATTGAAAAAGAATCCGAATCCGGAGAACCTCAAGTATTGTTTTTTCATGAGTCATCTCAGACATTTTTACCTGTCTTTTCAAGTATGACCTACTTTGATCAATGGGCATTGCCGATTAAAGATGACATCAGTTTGTTAAAACTATCGGGAGTTGACTTACTTAAGGGTATAGGGGAGG
>CANNJG010000115.1 GCA_947504795.1 Legionellaceae bacterium | reverse complement strand
TAAATAAACAGTATCCTGTAGGTTACATTACGAATGGCATAAGGAATCATGCGACCCGGATCAATGGATTCACCTGCTGCCAAGCCGATAATTTCAGATCCCTGATAATTGACTAGTAGCAGTACCATTGAGCTGAGCAAGACCATCCCTCCATTTGGAAACATACCGCCTTGACCCAATATAAATCTCCCACCAATGATTCCGGCTGGTTGAGGGCCATGAATGAGACCAAAGAAGATAAGCGCGGACAGGCAAATAAATCCAAATAGCGCTATGATTTTGATCAATGCGAGCCAAAATTCAATTTCGCCAAACGTGCCAACTTTAGCGGTATTAATATAGGTGATTAACAAGCCGAAGCAAATTGCCCAAACATAGCCATTAACCCCGGTAAAATACTCCATAATAATACCTCCTGCCACGCATTCGGCGGGGATATAGGCAACCCAGCTTATCCAATAAGACCATCCGACCCCGCAAGCAAGCGAAGGGGAAATAAAGTCAGCTGTATAATTGATAAAGGAACCGGCAATAGGGATGGCAACGGCTAATTCACCCATACATAGCATGGTTAAATAGATGATGAGCCCACCTAAAATATAGGCAAGAAAAACCGAAGGACCGACCTGATTAATGACCGCACCGGTACCCAAAAAGTACCCGGATCCAATAACGCCGCCTAATGCAATCAGCTGAACATGCCGATCTTTTAATGCACGACGAAATTCCCCATCCTGGACACTAGGCGCATTGGTTTCTTTGTGTTCAGTATGCATTAATTATTGCCGAGATGGAGGTGTGATAGTATTTAGTGATTATAGGGGTGTGAATGAAGAATGCAAGTTTCAATCTTGTTTTTATTTTTAATAATCACACAAAAACTTCAGAATGGGGCTATAATCAATTCAGCTGTGTAAACTTTTTGGAGATTTTCATGACTAGGAAGTTAAGTACAGGACCTGATACTTTGCTTAATGCAGCAGCTTTGATAAAGCGGAAAGTGGATGCTTTACGCAAAAGCCGTGTAGCCGATGCAGTTGAAAATGTGATTGATCCTGTTGATACTCCCTTTGAAGTGGAGGTATTTACTGCTGGAAAACTCGGTCCAATAGATACCCCGATTGAAGTGGAGCGGTATTTAAGCATGAACTCCGGTTTTATTGAACGTAGTAAGTCAGCTGAAAAAAACAACGAAGACATGCCTCATGATATACCGACGCTCTGAGACCTAAGGCGTGTCGACAATTGCTCCCCACCGCCTACGCGCCGCGGCCTTATCATTACCCAGAAGTTGTCGTCCCCGCGTAGGAGGGGATCCATCTCTGGTGCGGTATGGTAGTGATGCCAAGAATAGATCCCTGCCTTTGCGGGGACGACAGCTTAATGGAGCGTATTAACAAGACGAGGCACTAGCCATTGCAAACTCGATTAATATTGGTGTTAGACACGTTATATTACGAGTTTGCTCTTATTAATCAAGTTCATTTTTAATGTGACCATCTTCTGGATGCCGCGGCACGTAGGCGGTGGGGGCAATTGTCAACACGCACTAATAAAATTAATAATATCCAATGGTTGCATCAGATAATTGGCGGAGAGAGAGGGATTCGAACCCTCGATACGTTGCCGTATACACACTTTCCAGGCGTGCGCCTTCAGCCACTCGGCCACCTCTCCAAGTGCGCAAGGATATACTCGATTGATATAAAAATCAATCTATATTCAAAACTCTTGACGTCATCCCTCGAAAGCTCGGCATGACATCGATAATACGTCTATAATAGTATAATAGACTTAATATATTTACGGAAATTGTATATGCTTGGAAAAAATAAAATTCACGAGGAGATCATCTAATGTGTAAATTACTCTTGATGCTGGTCGGTCTTTGTCTTGTTGGTCAATCTTATGCCTATCCATGTTATATCACGGTAGTTAAAGATACTTGCTGGTTAAAATACAACGTCAGTGTGGATGCAGTGGATGTATCAAATGGGACGTTACTGACTACGTTGACTATGCCAAAAGGAACATCATGGGCCAGGCAAAAAATTGATTGCCAGGGTAAGCAGGTGGTGATGTTTAAATCAACTTACTCACCCGTGTTTTGGGAGGGGGATGAAGGCAAGCTCTATGCTGCTAAACGTTATTGGTCCTTTCCTGAAAAAATTGAACCGGGTGAAGCTGCGTTAAATATGCGCGTCTGTTTCTCAACTGATTTTGCCGAAGTTTCGCTTCCACCGGATGCGTCTGGACACTGTGGGTGTGATATGACAAGTATTCCGGAGATCAAGTCCGTTAAGGAGTCTGTAAATTGATTGGTTTGAGAAACAAAATTGCCCAGATGTTGATCGTGGGATTTTCTGGATATGATATTAACGAGAAAAGTTTGGTTGTTCAGTGGCTGCAGGCCGATGGGTTAGGTGGCGTCTTGTTGTTTGATTATGATTTACCGGCTAAAACGCATGGAAAAAACTTGCGGGATAAGGCACAAATCAAACGTTTGAATCATGATTTAAATCATTATTCGGCGTTGGCCAAAAATGCATTGCCGTTGTTGATTGCAATAGATTATGAAGGTGGGGTGGTTGATCGGTTGTCCAAAGTCGTGGATTGCAAGAATACAATGAAGCCCTGTGAGCAAGGTTTATTGAGTGATGCAGAACTTCATCGTGAAGCCGAGGCCATGGCTATCACTCTAAAAGAACTTGGGTTTAACTTGAATTTTGCACCGGTTGTTGACCTTAATTTAAATGACCAGCAAGGTATTCTTGGCAAGTTGGGGCGTTGCTTTTCAGCCGATCCTGAATTGGTGAGCCGGGCGGCTCAACAATTTGTTCATGCCTTTAGTGAGCAAAACATTGCTTGTGCTTATAAACATTTTCCTGGTCATGGCAGTGCAACAGGCGATACCCATGAAGGTTTTGTGGATGTCACCGACACTTATCAAACCAGTGAACTATTGCCCTATGCTGCGTTAAAAAACTCAACGATGCCTGTGATGGTTATGACCGCGCATGTGATCAATCGAAACTTGGATGCCAGTGGGTTGCCTGCAACATTGTCGTATCCCATTTTGACCGAACTTTTGCGTGAAGAGTTGTGTTTTAATGGTGTAATTGTGAGCGATGATTTGCAAATGCAGGCCATTAGTCATCATTATTCGATTGACGATGCTCTGCGTCTTACCATTAATGCAGGTGCGGATCTGGTGATTTTTGGCAATCAGTTGGGTGATATTAGTGCTACTGAGGTGGTGGATCGTATTGAGGCGTTGGTTAACTCGGGTGCAATTGAGATGACACGAATTGATGAGGCGTATCAACGGATTTCAGTTTTAAAACGATCTATACAGTAGCGGCGTATGGTGGGCACGTCGCTGCGCGCCGAAGCCCGCCACCCTACGTTATTTAAATTCTTCCGCAATATGTTTTGGCAGCAGTAACCAATACCGCCCTTGATCATGCATATGACTAGCAATAAACGATGCTTTCTTACCCGCACCCCAAAACACATCCCCACGCACTGTTCCGCGAATTGCTCCGCCGGTGTCCTGTGCAATCATCAATCGATTGAAGGGTGTGTTGTTATCTTCGTTTGATGGTATTGTGGTGTTCAACCAAGTAGGGGTACCGTAAGGAACCCAGTCCGGATCAACTGCTAAAGCATAGCCTGGTGTTAAACCAACCCCTTGAGCACCTAATGCCGTATTGGTTTTTAACGTGTGGAAAAAAACAAAGGATTTATTCTGATTCAAAACATGGTCAATTTCTTTTGGATGATCTTCCAGGTATTGTTTAATGCGTTGTGATGATGCCATATCGCGCGTCAGAATGCCTTGGCTAATAAAAATGCTGGCAATAGAGGTATAAGTGGCACCATTCTCTCCCGCATAGCCAATATATACTTGCTTTCCATTCTCCAGCTCAACAACGCCTGAACCTTCAATTTCTAAAAATACCCGGTCCATGGGGCTGTCTATCCATAAAAGTACGGATGCTGTTTTATCGATTGCACCTTTATTAATTTCTTCACGGTTATAAAAGGGGACAAGTCTGTTTTCGACCACCCGACCGATAATGCGTCTGTTTTTAATTTCAGGTTTAAACAAACTCAAATCAGCCGTAACGAGATTCGATGGTACTGCATAGAGTGGCACATTGTATTTTTTTGTTTTAGTCAAGCTGCCGTGAAGCAGGGGTAAGAAGTAGCCGGTAAACAATCCATGCATAGGTTTACCCTGATAGAATTCAACGGGCGTAAACCAGGTTTGAAAAAATCCTTTTATTGCTATATTGGAGGTGGGATCAAGTTTCATGGCTATACGGCATGCGGGCTGCCAATCTTTAATTTGTAAGGTAATGTGTTGACTGCCCGCTAATTTCTCTGGGTCTTGTTTTAAAAACGTTTTACACGATAAGCGAAATGCATCCAATGACGGCTTGAGTTCGGCTGTTTGCCAGCCGGGCAACTGGGCGAAAGAGGACTGTTTAATGGTTATTTTTTCTGTTAAATACCATTTGAATGCAAACGCAAGCAAGGTTAATGCGACGATTACGACTCCCCATGTCATCCCGATCGCAGCGAAGGATCTCCCTGTTTTTCCACCCTTCTTATAACTGCAGTGAGATCCCTCGCTGCGATCGGGATGACGTTGCTCGCTTTTTTTATTGGTCATTTGGTTTGTCCTGTATTTGCTTTGCGTTCACAAGCTTAATTAGCAGCTTTTCAAATGGCTGTTTATTGGCACCCCAATGAATCACATGTTTGCCTGATGAAAATGAATATAAATGACAGTAGGGTTGATTGGCCTCACAAGCGGCTTTTTGGTCGGCATAAGACACTCGATTATCATCAACAGCAATAATAAGGCTGTAGGGTCTATGGATATTGGCAAATCCTTTTCGTTCATCTAAATCCAGCTTATAAAGTTGCAAAAGCGCCGGAATAACCGTATATCGCAAGGATTTTTCTGTATCAAACATGGGCTTTGCAGTTGCATCGCCATTTTGATAACCCGGATAGATACACCCGAGCGTTTGATAATTACAATACTTTCTCCACCACTCATATACACGCGCTTCACTTCGAACAAAATGAGTGTTTGTTGTGATAAAAAAAGCTGGGGCATATAAAATCAGTTGAACATTATCTGGAATTTTATTTTCATTTATCAGAGTGCTGAGCAGAGTCCCGCCATAAGACATGCCCACGACAGTCAATGATTCATATTCTTTCGCAAGTGCGCTAATTTTCAGATCAAGATTATTAAGAATAACTTGGTTGTTAAATTGCGAAGCGGCTGTAAGGTCTCTGCCGTGAAAGGGTAGAAGGGGGACGTAGATATCGCTATTGACTTTATTCTTGATATCATGCACCAGATCTAAAAATAATTCGGGGGTATCTAAGAAACCGTGAACAAATAGAATGGCGCGTTTTTTCTCTTGTAAAATAGATATGGATTGCAGACCTTCGATGACGCCATTTTGATCGTGGGCATATAGGCTGAGTGAGGCTTGTTCTGCTTTTTTATCCAGTATTACGCCGGTTAGTTTTACCGAACTTAATAAAATTAGGCATCCTAGTAAAATTATCCAATATTTAGATTGTCTTGAATGCACTGCTTTCCTTTGGATATTGTGGTTAAAACCAATGAAAATAGTAAGTTAATTACGAGTTTTTGTCCAGGCTTGGGTAATTACCTAGCACGGCTGTCGCATTAAAATTTGATCAACCTGCTGTAGGTTGGGCCTTGGCCCAACAATAAGGTATTGAAATCCACGTTTGCAGCTAAAAGTCCT
>CANNJG010000114.1 GCA_947504795.1 Legionellaceae bacterium | reverse complement strand
AACGGCGTAACGAACGTCCAATCAAACGTTGGATTTCTAAGGTGCGGCCTCCTTGTTTGCCCTGATTGGCTTCTCGATCGTTGCGACTGTGGGTTGCGCGGGGCAACATGCCATATTCCGCTGTGATCCAACCTTGCCCCTTGCCTTTTAAAAACCTTGGCACATTGTCAATGACAGACGCGGTACAGAGTACCCAAGTATTTCCGTATTGGATCAAAACAGATCCTTCGGCATGTTGCGTGTATTGACGCGTAATCGTAATAGGCCGAAGTTGATTCGCGGCACGTTTGCTAGGACGCATGGGTATATTCCTTAAGAGAACGGGTGTTTGAGAAACAGGGCAAACGCATTTAAACGCGGATTTAGGTTCGTTTGCTGTGTTTAAAGAAACAGAGTATATCATGATCGCAATTTTATAGTATAATGTCAGGTTATATTTTCATGTATTTTTGTTGGAGTAAGCATGACGGGACAAGCCGCGGTTACGGTTGAGAATCCTGTTGGATGTTTGTTTATTGTGGCCGCACCCTCTGGGGGCGGAAAAACCAGTTTGGTGCAACAGTTAATCGTCAACCTTGATCAGATTGAAATTTCGGTTTCGCATACCACGCGACCCAAACGTCCAGGCGAGGTGGAGGCTGAGGATTATTTTTTTGTCAGCCCTCAGGAATTTCAGCGCATGATTGAGGCCAATGCCTTTGTTGAACATGCGCAAGTGTTTGACCATCAATACGGCACGTCCACTGAGCAAATCAGTGGTCGTTTGCAACAAGGCATTGATTTGATATTAGACATTGATTGGCAGGGTGCGCAGCAAATCAAGCGAGTGTTTCCAGAAGCGGTTAAAGTGTTTATTTTGCCGCCTTCTCTAAGCGCCCTAAGGGAGAGACTAGAGAAGCGACAACAAGATAACGAGCATGTCATCGCGCGTCGTATGCAATGCGCGCAAGATGAAATGCAGCATGTCACTGAATTTGATTATGTGATCGTAAACGATAGGTTTGATAAAGCCGCTCTAGAACTGGCGACTGTCGTGTTAGCGGAACGCTTGCGATTGATGCGGCAGTTGATCAAACAGCGGAAATTACTATCATTCCTGCTTGGGTCGCAGTAAAATGGCAAAAAATAAATCAAATAGGATAAGGTTGCCTACGTTTTGCGGCAGGTTCGCGGAATCTAGGCAGCATATAGGGGCCGGTGTACATGCTC
This sequence comes from Legionellaceae bacterium, assembly GCA_947504795.1. GTDB lineage: Bacteria > Pseudomonadota > Gammaproteobacteria > Legionellales > Legionellaceae. The sequence goes on along the minus strand of CANNJG010000114.1, from coordinate 4,755 downwards.
GGGACTAATTTAAATAGTTGGCCAGAGTAACCCCATACAGCCAACTCGTTAATGTGGATTTTTAGGAGAGTGAATTATGGCACGTGTAACAGTAGAAGATTGTTTAGAACATGTCGCAAATCGATTCGAATTAGTAATGGTTGCTTCGAAGCGTGCGCGACAAATTGCTGTGCGTGGAGCACAGCCTTTGGTTGAATGGGAAAATGACAAACCAACAGTGGTTGCGTTACGTGAGATCGCAGAAGGGTTAGTAACGGCAAAAATTCTGACTGAAGATTAAATGAGTGGACTACTTCGCTGAGCTCAAGGAAGTTCTAGAAACCTATCTCGAACCATATCAAGTGGCTATCTGTTATCAGGCGTATTTGGTTGCTGACAAAGCCCATGATGGGCAAATACGACGCTCTGGTGAGCCTTATATTTCTCATCCCGTAGCGGCTGCGTTGATATTGGCGGCAATGCGCTTGGACCATCAAACCATCATGGCGACGTTGTTACATGATGTGGTGGAAGATACCCTCATCAGTCAAGAAGAGTTAGTCGTGCAGTTTGGTGAAGAAGTTGCCGCGTTAGTTGGCGGTGTCACCAAGTTGACTAAAATAAAATTTGAATCGCGTGAAGAAGCGCAAGCAGAAAATTTCCGTAAAATGATGCTAGCGATGGTGAAGGATATTCGCGTTATCATCGTGAAATTGGCCGACCGTCTGCACAATATGGCTACGTTAGGCGCCATGCCTTCTGCTAAAAGACGGCGGATCGCGATTGAAACCTTAGAGATTTATGCGCCTATCGCCAATCGTTTGGGGATGCATGCTGTTTACATCGGTCTAGAGGATTTGGGATTTAAAGCCCTCTATCCCATGCGTTATCAAGCGATTAAGTCTGCCATTGATAAATCGCGCGGTAATCGCCGTGAATTAACGCAACAAATTGAAGATGACTTAGAAGAAGCATTAGAAGATTTGAATATTCCCTACGAACATGTGTTTGGTCGTCAAAAGCACTTGTACAGTATTTACCGTAAAATGCGCCTCAAAAAAGCGTCTTTTGCAGAAATAACGGATGTATTTGCGTTTCGCGTGGTCACCGAAGATATCGATTCCTGTTATCGGGTTTTAGGCGCGCTGCATCAAACTTACAAACCTGTTCCGCAACGTTTTAAAGATTATATAGGCATTCCAAAGGTCAATGGATATCAATCGTTACATACCACTTTATTTGGTCCTTTTGGGGTGCCTTTGGAAGTGCAAATTCGTACGCGAGATATGGATAGAGTCGCGCAGAATGGTGTTGCGGCGCATTGGATCTATAAATCCGCGGGATTAGAAGTGAACGAGGCACAATTGCGGGCGCGTGAATGGGTGCAACGCTTGCTCGACATGCAACACTCTACCCGTAACTCTATTGAATTTATTGAAAACGTAAAAATTGATTTGTTCCCTGACGATGTCTATGTTTTCACCCCAAAAGGACACATCATGGAGCTACCTAAAGGCGCAACCTCTGTCGATTTTGCGTATACGGTGCATTCAGACGTAGGTAATCATTGTGTGGCCGCTAAAGTTAATCGGCGTTTAGTCCCGCTGAGTATGCCATTAACGAATGGCCAAACCATAGAAATTATGACGTCCACAAATGCGACGCCTAATCCAACGTGGCTGAATTTTGTGGTGACGGGCAAAGCACGCTCCAGTATTCGTAACTTTTTAAAAAATCAACATCACGCGGAATCCACTACTTTGGGCCGTCGCTTATTGGACCAGGCGTTGAAAGAGCTCTCAAGTCGTTTGGATGATGTGCCGCCTGAAACCATGGCAATGTTACTGCAAGATTTAGATTATAAAGTGGTCGATGAACTGCTTTATGAATTGGGAATCGGCAATCAAATGCCGATGGTGATTGCAAAACGCTTAGTGGTGAGTCAAGACGGAGATTATACCGAGCCGAACACGCATCTAAAGCCCTTGGTCATTAAAGGCACTGAGGGGATGGTTGTTGAATTTGCTAAATGCTGCCAACCTATCCCAGGTGATAATATTGTTGGGCGTTTTCAACGCGGTCGCGGTATTTTAGTGCATGCCAGCGATTGTGGAATAATTAAACAATCACGTGTGAATCCAGATAATTTTGTCTCAATGCGTTGGGATGACGAAATCAAAGGAGAGTTTTGGGTTGATATCACTTTGGATGTGGCCAATCAACGTGGGGTGTTAGCGCAACTGACCACGATTATTTCGGAAAATGATTCTAACATCGGTAACATTACCGTTGAGCCGGGTGATGCTCGTCATAAGACGGTAACCTTTGTTATTTCTGTCATGAGTCGACGTCATTTGGCAAAAATAATGCGACGCTTGCGTGCTCATAAATTAGTGTTAAGATTGGATCGCAAAAAACAGGAGGAGTAATGCGTACTATTTCAAGTTCAGCAGCACCTGCCGTAATAGGCGCTTATAGTCAAGCGATGCGCGTGGGAGATACAGTGTATCTGTCGGGACAGATCCCGTTGGATCCGGCCACGCAAGTGTTGTGTAGTGAAGATATCGCGTTGCAAATTAAGCAAGTCATTAAAAACATAGACGCGCTATGTGTTGCTGCCGGCGGATCGTTAGCAGACATTGTCAAAATAACAGTTTATGTGATTGACTTGAGTGATTATTCATTGATTAATGATAGTATAGCTGCGCACTTTCTCGAACCGTACCCAGCCCGGGCAGTGGTCCAAGTCGTTGGGTTGCCACGCGGAGCAAAAATTGAGATGGATGCTATTATGGTGTTACGTTAAAAATAGGGTTTAATCTGTGACGAGTCAACAGGCACTTATTTCTTTAAATTCGGTTCATTTAGTGCTGGCTAATCAAGTGATTTTGCAAGCCGAAAACTGGCAGATTCATCCCAAAAAACGCATTGCGTTAGTCGGGCGAAATGGTGCTGGAAAATCGACTGTATTACGATTGCTACAAGGTATGATGGTGGCAGATGGCGGCCAGCTTCAGAAGCAACAAGGATTGCGAGTCGTGGGTTTGGCGCAGGATGTTCCCCTTGACGAGCACGCGACGGTATTTAACGTTTTGGTGTCTGGATTAGACAAAGTAGGCAAGGTATTGGCCACTTTGCGCCAACAGCAAGAGTCAGGGGCTTTTGAAGAGATGGCTGAAAGCCACCAGGCTTTAGACGACCTTCAAGCTTGGGATGCGTTACCGCGGGTAGACATGATTGCATCGCAGTTAGGATTGCCTCTAGATGCGGTGATGAGTGGTCTGTCTGGTGGGATGAAACGTCGCGTATTATTGGGTGCCGCAATTTTGGAACAACCCGATGTATTATTGCTAGACGAACCGACTAATCATTTAGATCTTCCTGCGATTGAATGGCTAGAATCTTATTTACTCACCTATCCCGGCACGCTGATTTTAGTGACGCACGATCGTACCTTTTTATCGAAAGTAGCGACCACGATTGTCGAGTTAGATCGCGGACACTTACAAATGTATGAATGCGATTATGAAACGTTTCTCGATAGACGTGAAGCATTACGATTCGCCGCGCAAAAGCAGGAAGCGATTTTTGATAAACGTTTGGCTGACGAAGAAGTTTGGATTCGTACAGGCGTCAAGGCTCGCCGGACGCGCAATGAGGGTCGCGTGCGTGCTTTAAAAGCGATGCGTGACACATATAGTCAAAGACGCGTCCAGCAAGCACAGGTTGCCGCTTGGCAATGGGATGTGGCTCGTTCCGGCACAGTGGTTTTGGAAGCCCAGCATCTTGAGTATCATCTGGGTGAAAACCGGATCACTCAAGACTTTTCTATCGTTTTAATGCGCGGAGATAAAGTCGGCATTATTGGTCCTAATGGATGCGGAAAAACCACGTTAATTCGGTTGCTGTTGGGTGACTTAACCCCTGATTCGGGACGACTGCGTTTAGGAACGGGATTGGTGGTAGCATATTTTGATCAACTTCGAAGGCAATTGGATCCGCAAAAGACGGTTATGTCTAATGTTGCAGAAGGCGCAGACCATGTCACCATTCAAGGCAAATCGAAACATGTTTCTGCGTATCTGCAAGATTTTTTGTTTAAGCCTGAACAATTGAATCAGCCGGTATCGTCATTATCGGGCGGTGAGTGCAATCGGTTGTTGTTGGCAAAATTGTTTGCAAAACCGGCTAATGTATTAGTGTTAGACGAACCCACCAATGATTTGGATATTGAAACGTTAGAACTCCTCGAAACACTCTTAATAGATTTTCCAGGCACGTTACTGCTCATTAGCCATGATCGGTCTTTTATTAATCAGGTCGTGAGTAGTGTATGGGTGTATGAAGAAGATAAATGTTTTCATGATTATGTCGGCGGATATGAGGATTATCTCCGGCATAAGGCCACGCAACGCGTGACGCCTTCAACAACGAAAGCGGTTGAAACCACTCAACGTTCGACGACGCCCAGCGCGAAATTGAGCTATAATGAACAGCGAGAATTGAAAACGTTACCGCAGAAAATTGCCGACGTAGAACACCACATCAGTGCTTTACAACAAACAATGTTATCAACACACTTTTATCAACAGCCTCTAGAAGAAATGAACGGCTTTAAACAGAAACTCACTGATCAAGAGGCCGTGCTAGCAGAATTATACGCACGCTGGGAAGTCCTAGAGAGTAAAGAGCATTAAGGATCGATCTTCTCGGGGGGTAGAAAGACAGGTAGGGGGTGATTTATGTTAACAATCATTGGATTCATATCTATTTTTT
>CANNJG010000113.1 GCA_947504795.1 Legionellaceae bacterium | reverse complement strand
TTCATCAACGTATTATTGTTTACTTTGGCAAACATGCTTTAAATATTTATGGCTTGCCAGCGGACCTTGAACAAGTTGAGATTAACTACTCTAATTATAAAAATCTTCTACATTGGTGCGAAAGGTAGGCTCTACTTTTGATCTCAGTTAAAAATGGGGGGATTACCAGGATTTACGAGTTTGATCATATTTATCAATGGGTTGAAATATCGCTACTCATAACAACGTATTATCAAAATGAATGGTAAGGTAAATTAAAAATTTTGTGTTTTATATGGGGATTTCCTGGATCCTACGGACAAGCCGCGGGACGTCGGCGACGGGGAGATCACATGTCAACAGCCCCTAGATAGACTAGATATATAGTTCTGGATTGAGCGCCGGATCATTATACATTTTGAATTGATGGTAGAGTCGAAAGGTGCGGACTTGATCCACGATATCTTGAAGTAATCCCTGCAAACAAGCGGTTAGTTGTTGATGTTGCGCGTGCAAGACGGCTAATTTTTGGGTGCAAGTTCGACGATGGGCTTCATCCGCGCTCTCTCTCGTGGCTTGCTCACCCATATGATAGCATTTAAGCGATAAAATCGAGAGTCGATCAATGATCATGCCTGGCGTTTCAGAATGTACCGGACAGGTGTCTGGGCTAGCGAGTGTCAGGGCATTTGCAAGCCAGGCATCGATATTTTCCATACGATTATTACGTTGCTGATTATAGTTATCGATTTCACGTTTGGCTTGATAGACAAAGCTATGTCCTTTGTCTTCGCGGCGCGCGCGATCTTCGGCGTTCCACAATTGAAAATTGAAGGCATGGTTTTCCAAAACAAATCTTAATAAGCCCTCTTTCTGAAAATTAATGCCGCTTTGATACCATTCAAGAATCGCGTCGCGATGAAGTGCTGAAATTTCAGCGGGCAGTGTCAGTAGATTCATAAAAGGTTCACGATATAAAAAACCCATTGTACTAATTTTTCATGGAAAATCTAGGGCCTGCTGACAATTCTTCGCATCTGTCCCTAGTCGGCAAAGGCTTGTGTGAGTTCTGCCATCCGGCAACAAGCCGTATTAAGCATATCCCATCCTTGTTGTTGGATTTCTGATAAACGTTGATAATCCAGATCTCTTAATCCTGTTAACAAATCTAATCCCATGGTTTCATGGTGTTCGTCAACATCAGCATGAATTTTAAAATAATCCGTTTCGGCATATTGACGCATGACGCGATGCGCTTGAATAAAAAAAAGATGAGCACTGGCTTCGAGTACCATATGGACTAATACCGTTTTCTCGCTATTATCCAGAGACAGCATTTGCCAAGAAAACCAGCATGAACAGGCCTCTAAGATAGGATCCCAAATAGGCTCACGGTCTTTTCGGTCGTGCATAAGCGCGACATCGTGACCAAACTCCTCAACTAAGTGCGCACGCACGATAGGGACATAGCGATGATTCTGATTCAGCACGGCGCGTAACATCACCGTTTTTTGAAAATAATTAGAAAATACTTGAATGCAATCCAATAATCGCACACGATTACGCGCTTCTTGCATCATAGGACTATCGATGAGCTGCATTAAACGATTGTCTTTGAATGTGTCTGTGAATGTTCGATTGGTCTTGAGTAACATGTCTAAATTCATGATTTTGGAAGACATAACGATTGTTCCCCTGTGAAAACATACTCTTATCTTAACACTGGGTGTTTTTTCTGCAATGCTCTCCTTGTCCAAGCTTGCGAATGTGATTCAAATTAGGTAGTGTGGCAGATTATTCTTTATAAAATGAGTCAATGTATGTTGAAAGTGGGTCAAGTTAACCGATTAACTGTTCTCAAACGCGTGCCCTTTGGGTTGTATCTCGATGGAGATGCCTGGGGAGAGATTTTATTACCGGGTAAATTTGTACCAAAGGGGTGTGATATCAACGATCAATTGGATGTGTTTATCTATTTTGACTCTGAAGATAAGATCATTGCAACAACGCAACGTCCTCGGGCCCAAATCGATAGCGTTGCTTTTCTGAAAGTCGTGGATGTGGCACCATTTGGTGCATTTTTGGATTGGGGATTAGATAAAGATTTATTAGTGCCCAAATTAGAGCAATTGCGTCCGATGGAAAAAGATAACTTGTATATTGTGTATGTCAAACAAGATAATCAAGGACGCTTAATTGCCAGCTCTAAGATTGACTATTTTTTAGACAAATATCCCGCGCAGTATAAACCTGGAGAGGAAGTCAATTTGCTGATTGCTGATACGACGGCGCTGGGCACAAAAGTGATTATTAATGATAGACATTGGGGGTTAATCCATTCTTCTGAGATTTTTCAAGCGTTGAGTTATGGAAAAAAACTGCGTGGGTATATTAAAACACAAAGAGCGGATGGCAAGATTGATGTTGTCCTCAGAAAAATGGGGCAAGATAATGTTCGGGATCTGGCGAAGCGTATTGTGAGCGAACTTCATAAAATGGATGGATTTTTACCCTTACATGACAAAAGCCCACCTGAAGCCATTATGCGGGTTTTTGGTGAGAGTAAGAAAAATTTTAAAAATGCGCTGGGGCAATTGTATAAAGAAGGAGATATTACGATAGCATCCGACGGCATTCGTGCGCGGAACAAAGAGGGTTAATCCTCAAATAAAGCCACGCGGGAATAACACCGCTTCTCATTTGCCTCAGCTTCTTTGTCGTCTGATTTCAAACAAACATACCCCGGCTGCTACCGAGACATTCAGGCTAGGGACAGCGCCATGCATGGGAATTGAAAATAAGCCATCGCAGCGTTCTTTGGTTAGGCGGCGCATTCCCTCGCCTTCTGCGCCTAACACAAGGGCTAATGCTCGATCCGCATCCAGTTGATATAGCGTTTGTGGCGCGTCTTCCGCTGCGCCAAAGATCCAAACACCTAGTTGTTTTAGGGTCTCCAGGGTGCGGGCTAAATTAGTAACGCGAATCAGCGGTATGGTTTCTGCTGCGCCGCAGGCTACTTTGCTCACCGTAGGGGTTAACGAGGCTGAGTTGTCTTTAGGAATGATGATAAAATCGACGCCAGCCCCGTCTGCGCTGCGCATGCACGCGCCTAAATTATGCGGATCAGTTACGCCATCTAAAATTAAAATAAGTGGAGGGGTCGAGCGCTCGTTCAATAATGTCGGAATATCCTGTTCCTGATAAACAGGCAGGGGTTTGGTTACCGCAACAATGCCTTGATGGACCACATCTGGAAATTTTGTATCCATTTTAGCTGAGGATAATGGCGTGGCGGGGATCCCTGCTTCTTGTAAGCGGGTAAGCAAACTTTGCATACGTTGATCCTGTCGAGTTGCGCTGACGAAAATATGCTTGATAGGACGGTTGGGGTGATTGATTAATGCAGCGACAGCGTGGAGGCCAAAAACAAACTGATCACTCATCGCTCTTCTCATCCAATACCGGTTCAAAATCAATCTTGCGTTCGTTTAGATCAACACGAGCGACTAAAACGGTCATCGGATCGCCTAGACGATAAACATGACCACCTCGTTCACCGACTAGACGGTGTTTGATAGGATCAAACGCATAATAATCAGAGCGCAATGCGGTAACATGCACCAGTCCTTCTACATACACGTTTTGTAATTCGACAAAGAGGCCAAAACTAGTGACTGCTGAAATTTTTCCTTGGAAGACTTGCCCAACTTTATCTTGCATATATTCACATTTTAACCAAGTGACGACTTCGCGCGTCGCCTCATCGGCGCGGCGCTCTGTTGTGGAGCAATGTTTACCTAGGCGACTCATCTCATCATCGTTATAGGAGAAGGTGTCTAAAGGTTGCATGTCAATTAAATGACCAATGGCGCGATGAATGAGTAAATCTGGATAACGGCGGATAGGAGAGGTGAAGTGCGTATAAGCATCATAGGCTAATCCAAAATGACCATCATTGGATTCGATATAAATAGCTTGCTTAAGCGAGCGAAGCATAACGGTTTGAATCAAGTGTTTTTCAGGTTTATCATCCAAACCCTCTAAGACGGTTTGAAAGTCTTTTGGGGTTGGCTTTTTACCACCACCTAAGGATAGACCGAATTCACCCAAAAATTTACGTAATGCTATAATTTTATCTTCATCCGGTACCGGATGAACACGGTAAAGGGTAGGAATCTTAGCTTTTTCTAAAAAACGCGCAGTGGCAACATTAGCAGCCAACATGCATTCTTCGATGAGGCGGTGAGCTTGATTACGGATTAAAGGTTGGATCTGCTGAATTTTTCGGTGTTCATCGAATTCAATTTTTGATTCAGTCGAGTCAAAATCCATTGCGCCGCGTTGTTTGCGTGTTTCTGCCAAAATCATATAGAGATCTTGTATCGGTTTCAGCTTGGGCCAAAGTGTTTCAAATTCTGGATCGGCCGCATCTTGTTCCATCCACTGGCCGACTTGCGTGTAGGTTAAACGGGCTTGCGAGTGAATCACAGCCCGATAAAATGTTGAGCGAGTGATAGCCCCTGTCGCAGAAATGGCCATCTCAGCGACCATACATAACCGATCCACTTTGGAATTGAGCGAACAAATCCCATTGGAGAGGGCTTCTGGTAACATGGGGACAACTCTGCCTGGAAAATAGACAGAAGTACCGCGTCTTGATGCTTCTTTATCTAAAGGCGAGCCAATTGTTACATAATGACTCACATCGGCAATTGCCACAAATAATTGAAAGCCACCCTTTGGCTTGGCATAACAGTACACAGCATCATCAAAATCTTTAGCATCTTCACCATCAATAGTCACGAACGGTAAATCGCGTAAGTCTTTGCGGTTTTTAACATCTGCCGGATCGACGCTTTGCTTTATTTTAGCAACCGCCATTACTACGTCATCGGGCCATGCTGCAGGTATCCCATGGGCTAAAATGGATACTTCTATCTCCATGCCTGGGGCCATATGCTCACCCAGAATATGAATCACCTTGCCTATGGCTTGAGATCGCTTGTTTGGGAATGCAATTATTTCCACCAAAACAATTTGACCGTTTCTTGCAGACAGATCCCACTCGACTGGAATGGAAATATCTTGGGTTAAGCGCTTGCTATCGGGTACGACGAAATGTACGCCATGCTCCGAAAAAAAACGACCTACGACGGTTGCGTTGGCATGTTCAATGACTTCATGAATTTTACCTTCAGGGCGTCCACGTTTATCGACACCCGTTTGAAAGGCCAGCACAGTATCGCCATGCATTACGCCGCGCATTTCGGTTGCCGACAAAATCATATCGTCGCCGCTGTCCTCGGGTATAAAAAACCCGAACCCATCTGGATGGGCTTGAATGGTCCCGCGTTGCAGATTAATTTTGTCAAAAAGACAGTAACGCCCGCGACGGTCTTGCATCAACTGCCCGTCACGTAACATCGCTCGCAGGCGAAAATTAAGCGCATCTTGTTTTGCTGGCTCTTCAATATCGAGCTTTTTAATCAATTGATTGCGGGCTATGGGGCGACCAACCGTTTCCAATACCGAAAGAATGTATTCTCGGCTGGGAATGGGATGTTCATATTTTTCACTTTCTCTTTTATGGAAAGGATCTTGATGTTTTTTGCTCACACGTTACTCTATCTCTAAAATAAATCCTCGACGCTCAATATAAGCTTTGAGAGGATTGAAGTCCATATTTTCTCCGGCCCAAAAAGCACCTGTGGCAGATTCCGGAAGTTTGGTTTTGAGCCACTGGCAAACCGCTAAAACATCTACGCACGGGACCGGTTGCTCATGGCCAGGTTTTGATTCAATACACCTTATTGTAAACCCTTCAGTAGGCTTATCAAGCGTTAAGGCAGACCATTTCCCCGCTTGCAACAATGACGGGAATCCGGCATGTACGCCGGGGTTATCTTTCAAGACCTGTGTTATCCATAAATCTGTTTCGGATACGTTATGGAGCATCATAACAGTGGGTTGCTGGCTTGATAACGCTACCTCGGGTGTTTGAATGACCCAAGGGGAGCATCCTTTGGGATACATTTCTTGTGCAGCTGTTAGTGAAGTGATTGCAAGCATCATCAAGAGCCCTAGATACTT
>CANNJG010000112.1 GCA_947504795.1 Legionellaceae bacterium | reverse complement strand
CTTGTGCCGTCTTGGTATGGGTTAGATTGAAGCAACTTGCATATAAAACAGGAGAAACGGTGTATCAGATTAAACGTGGACTATTACGAAACTATTTGATCGAGCAGCTTAAAAATCCGACTGTTTCGATGGGTTTTGCGTAATTCCTAACTTCTTTCTTGCTGCAGCCAATTTTTTATTTTTTTAGAGCCCCAATTTGGATGATGGTTCTTTACGTCAAGGATGCTCTGTTCAACATGACTAGCCATTCTGTTTGCTTGAACATGAGGCGCTTTTGAACGTTCTTTAAGACCATCAATACCTTCTTCTTTGTATCGATTTATATATTTATAGCCTGTTTTACCACTAACGTTAAAACGTTCGCATAATTCAAGAAATGTAGCTTCTTCATTATTGAGGTACGCTGAAATAAATTTAATTTTTTCGTTCATAGGTTCAGTCTTTATCCAAGGCATCACAGACACTCCTAGCTATTGGTCTGGATGTAGATTAACTGTTACCTATGTGTCCGGTCACTTTTGTTACCGATGTGACCGGGTCGGACCCCGGCGGGCACCTTCTCCCATCAATGGGAGAAGGCGTTCTTACTGAACTGTTGCGCATAGTTTACGAAATATTTTTTTCAAATGCACCCAAAACCCCCTATTTTACTAGAGATTTTTTAATAGCGGGAATTGCTGGCCATGGGTATAATGGATGCGTCTGTAATCACCATGTCGAGTTTGATATCCCATGGTTCAGTGGGAATCGATGCTTGCTTTTGCCACTCATACGCGACACCGATTAAGTACGGATGGAATTCGGCTAACGTTTTGTCATAATAGCCTCCACCTGAGCCCAGGCGTGATAGAGACAGATCAAAGGCTACAACGGGCAAAAAAATGAGATCGAGTTGGTGAATAGGCTTTTCTTCGGTGAGGGGCACCGCAGGCTCTGCGATACCATAGCGATTAGTGCGCCAAGTCGTTTTTGTGGTGAACGGCAAAAATAGTAAGGTTTTATCTGCTTGTACCACGGGACAGTAGCATGATTTGGCAGTGATGAGCGCTTGTTGCCATAACGCAGATAAATCGACTTCGCCCTGTACCGGATAATACCATCCAATGTGTTGTGATTTTTGATAGGATTCGAGGGCTTGGATGTGTTGGATGATTTGATGCGAAGCCTGGGCAATATCCTTGGGCGTAAGACGATGCCGGCGCGCCAAACAGTGTCTTCTTAGATTATTTTTGATAGCATGTGTCGACATGATTGTTTTATGAGAAGTGTTTGCGTTATTATGCCCTAGTCGATGTCAAAAAAATACAGTTGTTGAATCTCGAAAAAGCAGCAAAAAAATATTTGAATGTCAGTACAAGAGGCGTTTGCAGTAGACTTAAACTGCTTTTTCTAGGATGATGGATTTTCTGACAACTCACCTTCAAATGTCGATAAATCGGGGACGTGGCCCACTAGTTTTACATTTGATTTTCATTGACTAATGACGAGGTTTATATGAGTGATCTATTTGACGATGGAGAGGATGAAAAAACGCTGATTGTAAACGATGAAGTAGAAGATGCAGAAAAGGTTGTAGAGGATCATCGTTTAAAACCAGTTAATTCAGATGCGCGACGACGCTTGGAAGCGTTAATGGAAGAAAAGCGTTTGCAAAGTGAATTAGATGATTATCTTGATGAATAGAGTTGCATTTGTATGAATGCGAATGGTACGCTTACTTAGAGAAGGCATTGGGATAAGACATGGCTAATAATTTTAGTCAATCAGCACATTGGCGCGACTCAGCCCGTAATCCGCGATTTTTTATGGTGGATGCGAGAGCTGCGTTCCCTATTTTTTTGTTTTTGATGCATATTAGTGTTTGGACAGGGTTAATCGTCGTATTTTCTGCGATTTTTTTTGCTATTCTAGAACACTATGGGTTTACTGTGCCGGTTTTTTTACGCTGGTTACGATTGTTTTTGGCAGGACCAGTGAAATCTTCGACTCCATGGTGGCGAAATTAAATGGAAAAAAACATATCCGAATGCATGGTGCTGATTGCGAGACGTATGAATGCTAAATTTTATTTGAATGATCGTTTTATGAGTCACGAAGAAGTGTTTGCAACGCAAGGATTGCTCCCTGCTTTTGCACGCAGGGCAGATCAATTGTGTTCTCTATGTTTAGGTTATGGGTTAGGCGTGAGTTTTAACGACGCCGAAGCTGCTTTATTAGGGAATGAAGTCGTATTTGATCAAGTGACGCCTAATTCTTTGCGGTTGTTGTGTATGACCGACGTGATGAATGAGTTGATTGTTGGGGGGCCAAGTAAGGATTACACGCCATTAGATGAGTTAATGTATGACTAGCGGAGCTATCAGTGCATGTTAATCATGAACCTAGCTTGATTCACTGACCTGTTTTTACGGCTTAACGTTTTGTTAAGCAATAATCTGCTATAATTAAAGCATACAGTTTTATTTTGGAGTAGTAATATGGATAAAATCCTTCCGATCGTGGATCCAACCTATCACAGCTTGAAAAAAATCGCGGTGACTTTGCGCCATCTTGCTTCTCAGAAAGATCCAGAAGCAGGTAAAATTCTAATGGCATATGCTACGGGAATTGACAACGTACTAGGTGACTTTAGTCGCTCTATGGCTAAGATTAGCGAACAACACAGTATATTTGCTAAACAAGCTGCTGACGCCAGAGGACCAGCCCAAGATTCAACCCACGAAGAAATTTTTGAGTTTGAGAGCCCTCGCCGACCAAAATAACCCTATTGCACGGAATTGTGCTGTATGGTCTTGTCCTGTTAACGTACTATTCTAATGTTTATTTGACTAAATATCAGTTTATACCAGAAGAATAATCCCATTTTTAGGCAATTTAATGATATAATAGTGCGATTGAGTATTGCGATTGAAGATTATGGCAAATGATCCGCTCTTAAAAGCTAAAAAAATGCTGGAGACCTTAAATAACACTTTGGATCTTGGACCCTGGAATGAAGGTAGCTTCGTTGTCATGATTGGCAAAAAAATCCAGGTATTACGTGACGATTTGGCCGCACAGATTAGCAAATATGAAGAAACAGAATCATCGTCTGCCGAGTATTTGGCGCACCGAGCGCATCTTAGTGCAAGCCATAAGATTGTTTATGTGAGTTTATACTCGTCAGAAGGGGTGAGCATTGGTTCTTGGGAAAAAATTATCGCGAATTTACCGCGTCAGATAGTGTCTCGCCCCGTGTATGAGCAGGAAGCAGATGTTCAAAACATTATTAAAACCAAAGAGAAAAAGATCAACGAAGCCTATGCGGCTTTTTACGTTGATGCTGCCGCGATTTTAAATGTTGGTGCCGATAAAACAATAACAGATAAATTAGGGAAGCCCATGCTTGTGTTAAAAGACAATGCGATTGTTCTGGAACATATTGAGTATTTTGTACATCTATCCGGTAAATATCAGTATTCAAAGGGTCGTTTGACCCAATTGGAGTGATTTGTGATGAAACAAAAAATACAGATTAGCTCTATGTTGGATAGGGACTACCAGCATGGATTTGTGACTAACATTGAGGTAGATACGTTTCCACCAGGATTGGATGAAAGCGTTATTAGACGTTTGTCTAAGATTAAAAAAGAACCTGAATTCATGTTGGCATGGCGGTTAGAAGCCTTTCGTCACTGGCAAACCTTAACGCCTCCTACTTGGTCATCCGTCGATTTTCCGTCGATTGATTACCAAGCAATTGCTTACTATTCTGCCCCCAAAGACATGAAAGATGGTCCTAAGAGTCTTGATGAAATCGATCCGGAATTGTTGCGCACCTATGAAAAACTGGGGATCCCGTTACATGAACAAGAATTATTAGCCGGTGTGGCCGTAGATGCTGTGTTCGACTCAGTATCGGTCGCTACAACTTTCAAAGCGAAGTTGGCGGAGAAAGGTGTGATTTTTTGTCCTTTATCCGAAGCGGTTCATGATCATCCTGAGCTGGTGAAGCGCTATTTAGGCTCTGTGGTTCCGTATCGCGATAACTTTTATGCGGCCTTAAATGCTGCAGTATTTAGCGATGGATCCTTTGTGTACATTCCAGAAGGGGTGCGTTGCCCTATGGAATTGTCAACCTATTTCCGAATTAATGCAGCTTCAACGGGGCAATTTGAGCGCACCTTGATTGTGGCGGAGGCGGATAGTTATGTATCGTACCTGGAGGGCTGCACTGCGCCGATGCGTGATGAAAATCAATTGCATGCTGCTGTAGTCGAATTAGTGGCAATGGACAGGGCACAAATTAAATACTCTACTGTTCAAAATTGGTATCCCGGAGATAAGGATGGCAAAGGGGGCATTTATAACTTTGTGACCAAGCGTGGGGCGTGTCGTGGAAAAGGGTCTAAGATTTCTTGGACGCAGATTGAGACTGGCTCAGCAATTACTTGGAAATATCCGTCAGTGATTCTCCAAGGCGATGATTCGGTCGGAGAATTCTATTCTGTGGCCGTGACCAATCATCGTCAACAGGCAGATACGGGTACGAAAATGATTCATCTAGGAAAAAATACGCGATCAACCATTATTTCCAAAGGGATTTCTGCGGGACAGTCGCGCAATACCTATCGGGGGCTCGTTCGCATAGCACCGACTGCAGTGAATGCGAGAAATTATACGCAATGTGATTCCCTGTTAATGGGGCAAGAATGTTCTGCGCACACGATGCCATATATCGAAGTAAAGCATCCCAGCGCACAAATCGAGCATGAAGCGAGCACGTCTAAAATCAGTGAAGATCAATTGTTTTATTGTCAACAACGCGGTTTGGATACCGAAAATGCTGTCTCTATGATTGTGAATGGGTTTTGTAAGCAGGTTATTAAAGAACTACCCATGGAATTCGCTGTAGAAGCCACCAAATTGTTGGGGATAAGCTTAGAAGGGGCGGTAGGATGATAATGTTATCGATTCAGGAATTATGTGTGTCTGTGCAGCAGCAACCCGTATTGAAAGGGATTGATTTGCAAATCAATGCAGGTGAGGTTCATGCGATTATGGGTCCGAATGGATCCGGCAAAAGTACATTATCAAAAGTATTGGCGGGTCATTCTTCTTACGAAGTGACGCAAGGCACCCTGACTTATTTGGGTCAAGATCTGGCGCCTTTAAGTCCACAAGCACGAGCTCAAGCCGGTATTTTTATGTCGTTTCAGTACCCTGTGGAAGTTCCAGGGGTGACCAATATTAATTTTTTAAAAGCGGCAGTGAATGCGGTACGAGAAGGACAAGGTAAGCCACTCATGGATGCGATGGAGTTTTTAAGCTTCATACGCGCGCAATGTGAATTATTAGAAATGGATGAAAGTTTTCTTTATCGTGGCATCAATGAAGGGTTTTCCGGCGGAGAAAAGAAGCGCAATGAAATCTTACAGATGGTCGCATTGGAACCAAAATTAGCTATTTTAGATGAAACGGATTCTGGTTTGGATATCGATGCACTTCGCGTTATTGCCCACGGGGTTAACACCATGCGCAGTCCGGAGCGAGCGATTATATTAGTCACCCACTACCAACGCCTCCTCGACTATATCGAACCTGATTTTATCCATGTGCTAGCGAATGGCCGTATTGTAAAGTCCGGGGATAAATCGCTGGCCTTAGAATTGGAGAAAAAAGGCTACGCATGGTTGGATGAGGTGCCTCAAACATGATGGATGAGGCCTTTTGTAAACAACAAGCCAATAACGTGCAATCGACGATTCCTTGGCTACGGGCGTTACAGCAACAGGGAATCGCGGCACTTCAACGTTTAGGGTTTCCGAAACGCCAGGATGAAGATTGGCGCTATACGGCTGTTGATGGATTATTACAGCACGCCTTCGAGCCGCAGCAACCCCTAATTGCGGCAAATGTTTCAGTTGATCACCCCAACCATTCAGTGCCTTGGGGGCAAGCAATTACGGTGATGAATGGGGTGATAGAAGGTGTTGAAACGTTGCAAGCGCTCCTGCCTGCGGGCGTGATTGTCGAAACGCTACATAATGCTTGTCAACGCTATCCAGAAAAAGTTCAGGCTTATCTTGAGCAAGGCCTGCACACTCGCCATGGATTTCATGCGCAAAATACGGCAATGTTAGGGTTG
>CANNJG010000111.1 GCA_947504795.1 Legionellaceae bacterium | reverse complement strand
GAATCCACGCCAACGGCAGGATGTATTGCCATGAGCAAAGAAAATTTATTAAACATATTATATTGGCTTGATAAGCGACAACATCCTCATATTTGGATTACATTACACTGATTACAACCCTGCAATTGTCTATGACGTAAGCGGCAACACTTTCCATGATATTCAGCACCCTCATAGAAAAAGCTGTCGAAGGACTCGACCAGAGCATGTTGACAATTATCCCCCACCTTCGTACCTCAGCTTGTTCCTGAATTTTATACACATCTGCCTACGTTCCGTGCTTTATGCATGGGATCCAGCGATGCAGATAGAAAAAACCGGATCTCGCTGACAAGCAGCGGAACGTAGCGTAGGGAACATAGGCTGTTTACCTACAACGTTGC
Organism: Legionellaceae bacterium; assembly: GCA_947504795.1. GTDB lineage: Bacteria > Pseudomonadota > Gammaproteobacteria > Legionellales > Legionellaceae. The sequence continues at coordinate 5,874 of CANNJG010000111.1, read as the reverse complement.
AAATGAGTGCAAGAGCAATAGAGATTAAACACTGGATCCAGCGTAAGGTTGGGGTGCCGCGGACAAGCCGCGGCCGATAGGCATTGGGGTGGCGTTGTAAGCACCCCCGAAGTATTACTCGCCAGAATTGTCTTTCTTTTCCATTTTTTCTTTCAATAAATCCCCAAAAGTAGTTGAAACTTCAGAACTCTTGGAACTCTTTGAATACTTTTTAATGGCTTCGGCTTCATCTTCAGCATCTTTAGCTTTTACTGACAGCGTCACCGTTTGGTTCTTTTTGTCAACAGTCATCACTTTAGCTTCAATAATGTCACCTACCGAAACAACAGTAGTCGCGTCAGTTACTTTTTCTGCTGATAAATCCGCTAATTTGATTTTACCGATGACATCACCGTCTAAGGTTACCGTCACTAACTTAGGTTCAACCGACGCAACGGTTCCTGAAACAATCGCACCTTTAGTGAATTGATCAGCAGCATTCGCAGTTTGTGAACCGCCTTCTTCTAATTGCTTGATACCTAAAGAAATGCGTTCACGATCGGCATCGATCACTAAAATCACAGCTTCTAACTCTTGACCTTTCTTGTACTGCTTCACTGCTTCTTCACCCGCATCTGACCAAGAAATATCAGACAAATGAACCAAACCATCAATATCTCCCTCTAAACCGATGAAGATACCAAAATCAGTGATAGATCGAATTTTACCTTGTACCTTTTCGCCCTTAGCATGAGCTTGTGCGAAATTCTGCCATGGGTTACCCACGCATTGTTTCATACCCAACGAAATACGACGACGTTCTTCGTCAATTTCTAGAACCATGACATTCACACCATCGCCCAGCGACACAACTTTACTAGGGTGAACGTTTTTATTGGTCCAATCCATTTCAGACATATGAACCAAGCCTTCCACACCTTCTTCGATTTCTACGAAGCAACCATAGTCGGTGATATTGGTCACTTTACCTTCCATGCGTTTACCTATGGGATAACGATCGACCAAATCTACCCAAGGATCATTGCCTAATTGCTTCATCCCCAGGGAAACACGATTACGCTCGCTGTCGAAACTTAATACTTTGACTTTAACGTCTTGACCAACGGTTAATAACTCGCTTGGATGTTTAACACGTTTCCATGAAATATCCGTGATATGCAGCAAACCATCAATGCCACCCAAATCAATGAATGCACCGTAATCAGTTAAGTTTTTAACCACACCATTCAGAATTTGTCCGTCATGCAACGCGTTCAACAGTGCTTGTCTGTCAGCACTAGACTCTTCTTCCACTACGGCACGGCGCGATACGACGATATTATTGCGCTTGATGTCCATTTTAATAACTTTAAATTCTAATTCTTTACCTTCTAGGAAAGATGAGTCGCGTACCGGGCGCACATCCACTAGAGAACCGGGTAAGAAAGCGCGAATCGTTCCAATTTCTACGGTAAATCCACCTTTAACTTTGCCTGAAATTAAACCCGTAACCGTTTCGTTGTTTTCATGACTTTTTGATAATCTGCGCCAAGATTCCTGACGTTTTGCTTTTTCTCTAGACAGAATAGTTTCACCATGTCCATCTTCAACCGAGTCCAAAGCAACTTCAACCATATCGCCGACTGCAATTTCTAATTCACCGTCTTTATCATGAAATTCTTCAATAGCGATAATACCTTCTGATTTAAGACCAGCATTTAATGTTACGTAGTCATCGTCGATATCAATTACCATTGCTGAAATAATTGCGCCGGGGTAAAACTGCGCGCCGATAATTGATTGTTCAAAAAGATCCTTAAAACTTTCAGACATATTCTGTCACTCACTGGTGGTTACTTATCAGCGTTTGTTAAAACTCAACTGATAATCAAAATTAATATATCGAATACGTCTCAAGACGTATTCCCCAATACTCAGAAGCGGTACAAGCCGCGTTCAGCGGCCAATTGTAATATATTTTCCAGAACTTGTACAATGCTTAATCCAGTTGTGTCGACCTGAATGGCATCTGCGGCAGGAACTAACGGAGCGTGGGATCTCGAGCGGTCGCGTTGGTCTCGAATGGTTAATTCTTCTAAGATATCCTCATACACCCCATTCACTTCCTGAGATTGCAGTTGCAAAAATCGGCGTGTGGCGCGCGCATCGGGAGAGGCGGTAAGGTAAATTTTCAGGATAGCTTCTGGAAAAACAATCGTACCCATATCACGCCCGTCCGTTACCAGTCCGGGCAATTGCGCAAAATCACGCTGCCGCTGTAATAGTGCTGCGCGAACTTCTGGAGAACTTGCCAATCGTGAGGCTTCTTGCCCGATTCGCTCGGAGCGAATCAACATCGTCACATCTTGTTGACCTAGATAAGTCCATTGTTGATCGTTGACATCAAGTTTGAAATGTAACGGTAGGGTATTCGCTATATCAAGGATAGCCTCCAAGGCATTCGGATCAATCTTTTGCTCCATGACGACAAACGCCAAAGCCCTGTAGATCGCGCCGCTGTCCAATACGCGCCAACCCAATCGCGTGGCTAAGCGATGACACAGCGTTCCCTTACCAGTTCCTGAAGGACCATCAATCGTGATCACTGGTACAGAAGCGTTATTCAAAAGGGTCACCGTTGCACCTCCTCAAAATCAGCCATAAAATTCAATAGGGCATCGACACCAGCCATAGGCATCGCATTATACAAAGAAGCACGCAAGCCCCCCACTTGTTTATGGCCTTTCAGCGCCCGCAGCCCCGCTGCATGAGCTTGTTCAACAAATAACACCTCTAATCCTGGCTTGGTGATCTTGAAACAAACATTCATCAGCGAGCGGTAGCGCTTGTCAACAACACAATGATAGAAAGAAGACGCATCAATATAATCGTAGAGTCGTGCTGCTTTTTGGGTATTGCGTTGGTGTAAAGCAGCCACACCACCTTCTGCTTTCACCCATTCAAACATTTTTGCAGCCATGTAACAGTTGAATGTGGGGGGGGTTGCGTAGAGGGATTGATTCGCAACTTGTATACGATAGTCGAACATCGTCGGTATCGGTGCTTCCGGCACAGTTTCTAACAGCTGTTTATGGATAATCACAATCGTTAATCCCGCTGGCGCAATATTTTTTTGCGCCCCTGCAAAAATCAACCCAAAGTCGTTGATGTTCAAGGGCTCCGATAGAAAGCTTGACGTCATATCTGCCACCAAAGGAATCGAACCAGGCACACGAGGAACTTCAGCAAAACGAATGCCATGCACCGTTTCATTGGTTGTATAATACACATAGCCAGTATTATCTTGCATCTGCCATGCGGAGGGCTCAGGAATCGTCGTGTATCCAGACTCGCTTGAATTGGCAATACAATAAGCGTGACACAAGCGTTTTGCTTCTGCAAAAGCCAGTTCTGACCACAGTCCTGTGACCCAGTAACCTGCTTGTTGCCCCTTAGACAGTATATTTAAGGGTACCGTAGCAAATTGAGTGCGCGCCGCACCGCCTAAAAATAAAACATGATAGTCTTTTGGGATTGCTAACAATTCGCGCAAGTTTGTTTCCGCAGTGGCCATCAGTGCCATGAATTGCGGCGTACGGTGCCCAACCTCGACAATAGACATCCCAAGCTGTTCCCAATCAAACCACTCATCATGCACTTGCTGCATGACCGGCAAGGGCATCATCGCCGGTCCTGCTCCAAAGTTATAAACTATCGGTTTCTTCTTCAGCATATATTTCTGCTTCTGAGTCATCTTGAATATCCTCGATACGTTGCATCCCAACAACGTGTTCGCTTGAGCGTACATTGATCAAGCGAACCCCTTGTGTATTACGACCAATCACAGATAATTCATTTACTTTAAAGCGGACCAAGGTACCTTGGTCCGTTATCAACATCGCTTGATCATCATCATTGACTTGAGCCGCACGAACCACTGCGCCGTTTCGTTCATTGACTTGAATTGAAATAACGCCCTGGCCTCCACGACCTGTAATGCGATATTCATCAATATGGGTACGTTTTCCGTACCCTAATTCCGTTACCGTAAGAATTGTACCATTTGGTTTGGCCACAACTAACGACATGACGGATTGGTCAGTGCTCAGACGAATACCACGAACACCTCTTGCCGTGCGCCCCATCGGCCTGATAAGTTTTTCATCAAAACGAATGACTTTTCCTGCGTCTGAAAATAACATAATGTCTTTTGTGCCATCGGTAATGTCTACGCCTACGAGCCTATCATTTTCATTTAAATCAATGGCAATAATCCCATTACTCCGTGGCCGACTGAACGCCGACAAAGGCACTTTCTTAACCGTTCCAGCCTTCGTGACCATAAACACATACAAGCCTTCTTGATATTCGCGCACCGGTAACATTGCTGTAATCGACTCATGTTCAGCAAGCGGCAAAATATTAACGATAGGTTTACCACGGGATATACGGCTCGCCAATGGCAGTTCATACACTGTCAACCAGTATAATTTACCGTGGTTAGAAAAACATAACAATGTATCGTGCGTACTCGCAATCATTAATTTATCGATAAAATCTTCTTCTTTAACATTCGTAGCCGATTTACCTTTGCCACCACGGCGCTGCGATTGATACAACGAAATCGGTTGATATTTCACATAACCTTGATGCGAAAACGTCACGACGACATCTTCTTCAGTAATTAAATCCGCTATCGTTAAATCTTCACGAGACGCCATGATTTCTGTGCGTCGTTTATCCCCAAATTGCGCTTTAATTTCGACCAACTCATCCCGGATCACCGCCATCAAACGTTCTGGCGAGCTCAAGATATCGAGTAAATCCATGATCTCTACTAGTAACGCTTCGAACTCATTTAAAATTTTATCCTGTTCTAAGGCGGTCAATCTATGCAGACGCAATTCAAGTATGGCTTGTGCTTGTTCCGGAGATAAGTGATAACCTTGATCAATCAACCCATAGTGCGCCGGCAAATCGTCTATTCGACACGCATTGGATCCCGCTTTATCCAACATAGCTTTCACCAAGCCAGGTTGCCACGCTCTTGCCAATAACGCTTCCTTCGCTGTTTGAGGGGTAGACGCTTGCTTTATCAAAGCGATCATTTCATCAATATTTGCGAGCGCAATACCCAAGCCTTCTAAAACATGCGCCCGGCTTCGCGCTTTCTTTAATTCAAAAATACAACGCCGCGTCACCACTTCGCGACGATGCTTGATAAAATAAGTCAAAATTTGTTGTAGGTTTAACGTCATGGGCTGACCCTCTACCAACGCAACCATATTGATTCCAAATACCGATTGCATTTGCGTATGGGCATATAAATTATTCACGACCACTTCAGCAACTTCTCCGCGCTTTAGTTCAATCACTACGCGCATCCCTTGCCGATCCGACTCATCTCGCAATCCCGAAATGCCTTCCAATTTTTTATCCCGAACCAATTCTGCGATGCGTTCTATCAAGCGCGCTTTATTCACTTGGTACGGAAGCTCATGGATAATGATGGCATGCCGACCATTATCAAAAACTTCGATATCAGTTTTCGCACGAATAGAAATACGACCGCGCCCTGTTTTATAAGCTTCGACGATTCCTGCTCTGCCGTTAATGATCGCCGCTGTTGGAAAATCAGGCCCGGGTACAATTTCCATTAATTCATCAACGCCAATATCTGGGTTGGCAATCATCGCAAGCGTTGCATCGAGAATTTCGGTTATATTATGAGGCGGAATGTTAGTTGCCATCCCCACCGCAATCCCTGAAGACCCATTGATCAACAAGTTAGGAATCTTTGCTGGTAGCACCAAAGGGGCAAATTCGGTACCGTCGTAGTTGGGACTAAAGTCAACCGTTTCTTTATCAAGATCCGCCAGTAACGTATGGGTTAAT
>CANNJG010000110.1 GCA_947504795.1 Legionellaceae bacterium | reverse complement strand
CTGTAAAACACGTGATGATTACATACAGATAATGCCGTTCAATATTATTTTAAATAATAGCTAGCAACAACCTGTATTTCTCCGAACGCTTACCCCAATACTCTCCTGTTGGCTCGATTGAAACATACCGTAACCCAGTCCCAAGGACAGCAGACTCATGCCTCCAGCGATTAGCCCAGATGTCGCGTTGCTCGTTAATCCCGATGAAGCACAAGCAACACTGAACGACCCTAAAGGCGCACTGACGCCCAAGAGTTCTCCTGTCATGATAACAATACTGTGCGTCATATGCGTGAATGCGATGGCACTTATAAAACCAGTGGCTGCGAGTATTAAATAGATCAGGGCGACAATTGCTGCAAGCATCAACGCCATTCCGATCAGGCGTAATGCAAACGAGCAAGACGTTTCGGAAGATGACACAGAGGATGATGCTTTCTCTTTTCGAGGACTTGGAAAAAGGTTTCGTGCTACAGGGGATTCATCGTTATCCGATTCAGGCGTTCTATTGGGATCATAATCGGTGATCCCTGCAGGTGAATGGTTCGCCTGTCCAGGAGTAGAGGTCAACTCTTGGACCAACCGTTGAAAGAATATGTTATCATCTTTTAGAGCAGGTAAGCCAGTGACGATAGAATCATATAAGTCATCGATGCCTTTACCTGTTTTTGAAGACACTTCAAAAAAATTAGGATTAATTATTTTTTCTAATTTCTTCGGTTCTGTAGGTGACAGATTGTCTGATTGAGTGCCTACCGTCAAGAGAGGAGTAGTGTTCGGAATCACTATTGCATTATGGGTTAGGTAGTCCGCTACCGTCTTAGCCCAATTTGTATCGCGGGCATCAAAGACCAAACAAATTTTATGTACTTTGCCAAGATATCTATTAATCATCTCTGGCTTCATATCAGGGCCAAAGTCCCAATACAGAATGTTTGGATGCTTTTTATTTGGGCCAATTTGAATCCCTGTTTTAGTTTCATGGGAGTATGAAAATACTTTTTCGCCAATCAAGCGCTTGTGAAGTTCAGTTTTTCCAACTCCTTGGGGACCAATGATCGCTATAACATGTTTTTTGAGCATACCTACCTCTTAATAAGAATGGCGCACTAAAATGCAAAGCTAATCATTTCTCCTTGTTTAATCAAGTGTTTTTTTAATTTTATTTCACATAAAGACATTTATGTAAAAATTTATCTTTAACGCAACTTGTAGTACACTACGTTCACTCAAGGTTCACGCTAAGTGCTGTCATTAGGAAGGCCATACATTATGCAAACACCAAACGATATACCTACACTCGTCTCATCGCAATCGCTGCGAACAATGGGTCAAAACTTCAGGTCGTCGATGGGCGAGGGGTCACTGGTTAAATTACAAGCAGTACTAGACACGTTAGACCTCACAGACATCAATCCCCGCATAGCGCGAATCTGCTATCGCATGGCTGTGGTGCTTCAAACACAGTGTAAATATAGAGAAGCAATAAATAGTTTGATTATATCACTCACTCAGTATCGTTCATTAGGTAATTATAAGACAGATGCCGCTCGTGTTCTCAATCAATTGGCGACCGCGCATCTGGCCCAAGGCAATCTTGGGTATGCAAATAGTTACTTAGAACAAGCTTTAGAAGAGCTAGAGGGCAATCAGACGAGTCTCGAATTAGCGGACACCCATCATTATTTTGGATTGTTGCGGCAAGCACAAAATAATTACGTGGAAGCCGAAGAACATTTAAATCAAGCTTCCAGCCTGTATCAAATCCTAGGAAAACAAGAAAGGAACGTTGCCAATGTGAACATCCAATTGGGTCAAGTGTATGCGGCACAAAATGAGCACATGCGGGCACAGCAAGCGTACAAAGACGCATTGCTTATTCTTGGGGAAGATTCGCAAGCGCTTGACGTGGCGGACATATTTCATCGAAAGGGTGTGCTATTTTTGGCGCAAAACGATACTCTCCAAGCAGCCGCTAGTTTGAACAAAGCACTGACGCTATATCGCGCGCACAATGAAAGCAACGCTCATGCGTTGCAAATCGGTATGCTTTTGATTAAGTTAGGCCAAGTTCAGCAAGTACAGCATAACAGCGCGTTTGCAATATCTAGCTATCAGCAAGCCCTTGAAACGTTTGCAACACTCTCTTCTGAGCCACGGTTGGAAGTTGCAAGTATTTATCGAAGTTTAGCGGAGCTATATGTGTTAGACAATAGACCCGATTTAGCAGAAACCTCATTATCTCAAGCCTTGCAGATGTATCAGTGGCTATACGCAGAAGATCCTGAGCATCACGATATTATCAGCACGCGCGCTTTGTTGAATCAGATGCAGCCTCATACGCAAGCGCCAGTTGGTGATCCATCTTCGCGAGAAAAGAGACGTAGCTGGTGTTGTTTTCGATTTTCAGGTTGTTCCGTTTCGCTGAGCGAAGAAAAAAACCAAGCCACTGACAATCTCTTGACAACACCTTTGATCTAAAGTTTGACGCTGCAGCATCATGGATTTAGGTATTAGAAAACTGCTGTTGGCTAAAAGCAATGCGCGCCGGAATCGATTCTCGGCCTTGTGCGGCCGCTCGAGCTTCGATGGCGCGGTAACGATGTAATGCGCCTTCGCGATTAGCAATTTGAATGTTGAGGCCAGGGCGAGCATTAAGCTCTAACATCATCGGTCCATGATCCTTATCTAAAACAATATCAACACCAATATAGCCAAGCCCGGTCAATTCATAACAACTGGCCGCGATCGTCAGGATGTCATCCCAATAGGGGATAGCAATGTCCTTAATGGGGTTGCACGTATCGGGATGATGATCAATCGTATCATTATGAAATACCCCGCCGAGGGTGAGGCCTGTTGCTAAATCGATCCCTACGCCAATGGCGCCTTGGTGGAGGTTCGCCTTACCGCCTGATAGTTGTGTCGGAAGTCGTACCATCGCCATTGCGGGGTAGCCTAATAGGGTAATAATACGAATGTCTGGAACCCCTTCATGACTCACTGCCGCAAATACTGGGTCGACAATAACCCGACGTTCAATGATGGCATGGTCGGCGTGCCCACCTAGGCTATAGGCGCCTGAAATTAAGCTAGAAAGATGATAGCTAATGTCTTGTGTGGTTAACAATTTACCATTAATTTGTTTGTAGCGGTTTAAAACACGGTTCGTAATGACCAAAATGCCATCGCCCCCCGCTCCGTGTGCAGGTTTGATTACAAAATCGGGATAAGGCGCCAAAATGGTATCAATTTTTTTAATCTGGTGTTCGGTTTCTATAATCTCATACAAGGTGGGGACGGCAATATTAGAATTGATGGCTAGGCGCTTGGTTTTTAATTTATCATCAACGAGTGGATATAATTTGCGGCGGTTATAGCGTAAGACGTAATCACTATTCCGCTGATTGATACTCATTACCCCCTTTTGACGCAACAGGCGGTAGGTTGTTAACATGATCCGGTCCGAGATAAGGCGTTAAACCGCAATAGCTCAAATAAACGATAGCCTCGGTATTGTCCAAACCAAAGGATGAGTGCTAAGGAAAACAATAATAACTCTGGGAAAGCGAAGATGAGATATTGCAAGGCTGAGTTGGACATAGCAAAATACGCGATCACAGCCGCTACCAGGCTTCCTACGCCAGATTTTATGGCATCATACGCACCGCGCTCATCCCAACCAATACACATGCGTTCAATGGTCATCGTCAAAATAACCATAGGGAATAAGGCTGCAGATAACCCTGACTCTAAGCCAAGGTGGTGACAGATAATACTCAGGGTGAGCATTAATAGCACTACTATTGTCAAAATAGCAGCTAGTCTTGGCACTAAGAGTAAACGCAATTTTTCTAAATAAAACCGCACAATTAAGCCCAAAGAAACAATCAAGGTAAACAAGACAATACCCCAGATCACATGTGTTTCTCGAAAAGCAAGGGCGATGAGCACCGGCATAAAAGTACCGAAGGTCTTTAAACCAATAAAATTGCGAAGGATAAGAATAATAAAGGCGCCGATAGGGAGTGTGAGTAAAATTTTATACGTATCCTGAACATGAATGGGCAATTCTAACAAGGAGAAGCGTAATAACTGTGATTGGGTTTGCAATCCGTGTGTTTTAGCGATGCTCAGTGCGTTAATGGGAGTAGGCGAAATAGTTAGGGTAAACTGGGCTTTTTTACCCCCACTTACGTTAAACATTGGCTCGCTACCGTATTGCCAGGCTAAAAAATCTTTGGGTAGTCCTGTAGAACCGGTTTTAGGATTGATATACATCCACTCTTGGCCGTTATAAACAGCGAGAAAGAATGTAATATTAGCCTTGGTTTGTTCGCTTAAATGAAAGCCTTGAATCGGGGTGGCATAAATTTTAGCTTGATTTAATATCAAGATAGCCGCCTCGACGATATGGGCTTCGTCGAATAGATTTCCAACCAGCAATTTAGCGTTACCCGACTGTTTATTGAGTTCAGCGAGGGTTGCTTGCGCAAACGTTTGGATGTCAGCGGAAGATACTCTTGCTTGTTGGATAATGGCCGCCACCGCTGTTTTTTTGTTGTCATCTAAAAGTAGCATTTTGCTATGAGGTGGTTTCGTAAGGACGGGATTGTTCGTATCGGTTTCGCGAACGATGGCTCGATAATAGAGTGATTGTAGTTTAGTCGTGGATCGGCGCAACGACCAAACGACTTGGCGATTATAGCCATTCAACGTGGTCGTAATACCATAATTTTGCGCCACAAAATATTCATCGAGGATGACTAAGTTGGGAGGCAAATAGGGAATGGTGAAATTCGCTTTGACGGGTTTATTGTTGTCGGCGACAAAATGTAGGTTAGCTTCTATCATCCAGCTATTAACGCTTTCAGAATCGGTGAGTGGGACGCCCAGTACGTGATGACGGTAAAAAAAAACGCTTAGACTGATGACAAGGAGTGCGGCGAGTAACCCATACAAGTGTCGAGTCGACGATGTCATGATTGAACAGCCGAGGCATTGTCGGACGCTTTGCGAGCAACAACAGTATATTTGGCACTGGGATCAATCACGCCATCGAAGGCTGTAATAGCTTCTCTGCCTAAGAGTAGGGGGTATATAAAGCGTTTTCTATTGGTTAAGTTCACGCGAATCATCCGTTCTTTTCCATCTAAGCGAATAGGCATCATGACGACAGGACGTTTAATGGTTTTGCGCAACAAAGAGCTAATTTGGCTTTCTCCGGTTCTAATTTTGATTTGGACTTTACCGATATATTCACACTGAAAGGCAATGTCGCCCTCTTTGCTGGGTACGATAAAACGCAAATAAGGTTTGCCATGAACCTCAATCTCGGTAATTTTTACAGCGTTCAGCGATGCGGATTTGGCTCCAGTATCCAATTTTGCGGATAAAGTTAGGTTATGCTGTACTAACGTAGCTTTTTCAATGAAACCGTAAGTAACTTTTTCAGGATTTGCCATAGTTTGTCCGGTGAAAATAGACCAAAATATAAACACTAGCGCAACTGACCGCATGTATTCTCAACTCCATGAGCTTTAAATGCAACAATCGTATCAGGTTTTGAGTATAAGTCACAGTCTTTAAAGGTTAGCAGAGGTTTTTTTTCGTGAATGCCGTCAATTTTTCACAGAAATCATCCACTTTATTCAAAGCACCTTTCCAACTCGGTTATTATATCGTATAATACTGGCAGCTCTTGACAATCAATCTACGGTTGATAAATGCCCAAGAACATAGATATAGTGATCATTCAGTATCGACACAGAGTATCTTGTGTCATATGCCATTATTCGTCGAGTCGAACGCGGCCGCCCAGCTTAGTGGAGGGGATGAATGAACGATAATACGGTCGAACGTCCATCTGTTTCCTCTGTAGTGCGCGATTCATTTTATAATTCTACAACAAATTCACTCAATACCCTCACAAAACAAATCTGTGGCGTTATAAAACCTTACGATAAATCGCGTTATATTACAGGATTTCAAAGCCTTTGTGATAGCACTAATCTTTGGTATACCTCTTGTTGTAGCTTATATTTTTCATATCGCGATGCCTATAATCAATCGAGCACAGTTTTAGACCCTCAATCGTTCCAATTATCAAGTAAGGAATTCCATGATTTTGAACTTACGCCAGAAGGCTTTGCGACGACGTTAGGATTAGGGTTGGCCCTGATTAGCTTTTGTTTCATAGGCAGTATTGCTGATAAAGACGATGAAAACTCGCATTGGATACTCCGGTGGATGAATTTTTTATTGCCTTACATCCGAATTTTTCTTAAGCAGATCAAATGGGTGTTTAAAGCTATCCGCTTTGTTCTTTCTACGTTGGTTCAATTAGGT
>CANNJG010000109.1 GCA_947504795.1 Legionellaceae bacterium | reverse complement strand
GGTGAAGGTGCCGGTATTCTCGTGCTCGAAGAGTACGAACATGCCAAGGCGCGGAATGCTCACATCTATGCCGAACTCGCCGGATTTGGCATGTCTGGTGATGCCTATCACATTACCGCACCGGATGAAGAAGCAGATGGCGCTTCGCGCTGCTTACAAGCAGCTTTGGATGATGCCGGTGTTGAATCGGATGTTGTGGATTACATTAACGCACATGGAACCTCTACCCAATTGAATGATGTCAATGAAGCGAAAGCAATTAAGCGTGTTTTTGGCAAGCATGCCTACGAATTAGCCGTCAGCTCGACTAAGTCAATGACGGGCCATTTACTCGGTGCCGCAGGCGCCATTGAAGCTATATTTTCAGTTTTGGCAATTCGCGATCAAATTGCCCCTCCTACGATCAATCTCGATAATCCTGATGAAGGCTGTGATTTAAATTTTGTACCCCATACGCCTCAAAAACGAACAATTGAGTATGTATTGAGTAACTCGCTCGGATTTGGTGGCACCAATGGTAGCTTGTTGTTTAAACGAATCCCTTCCTAAAGATGGTTAATCGCCGCTCAATTATCATGGGTACCGTTTGTTTCGCTCTGATGATGGTAGTCGCGGTTTTTGTTGGTCGAGCGTGTTATCGTTTTGTGTATCAACCGATAACGGTCCACCCAGGCGAGTCTGTCATTATTCGAATTGATAAAACAACCACAGCCACCCGTTTGGCGCAACTTATGCACGCACAAGGTTGGATTGGTTCTTCACGCTTATGGGTCGGGTGGATGCGTCTGCAAGGTATGTCATCAAAGCTTAAGGCAGGCGTTTATCAATTACAGTCAGCTGAGTCTGCACAGCATTTGCTTCAACGTATCTGCGCCGGGGATGTTCTTCACCAACTCTTTTTGATAAAACCTGGGACAACACAGGCGCAAATTATCGCAGATTTTAAAAATTCGCCATTTTTAGCCTACACCGACGACGATTGGCAAGTTTTAGATGACGCAAAGCTCGACGCCTCTCTTCCCACACAATTAAACCAAGCTTATGAAGGCGTGTTACTGGCGGATTCTTATAGTTATGATGCCGGATCCCGGGCAAACGAACTCATTCGAATGGCGCATGCGCACTTACAATTGGCATTAAAACAAGCCTGGGACTCACGTCATCTCGCTTTGCCGTATCAATCACCTTATGAGCTATTAATTGCAGCATCCATTATTGAAAAAGAATCTGCTTTGCCTGCTGAGCGACGTTTGATTTCAGGGGTGATTATTAATCGTTTACATAAACATATGCCCCTGCAGATGGATCCAACGGTTATTTATGCCTTAGGACCATCTTATAAAGGTTCTTTAAGTCATGAGCAATTGAGCGTAGATTCACCGTATAATACCTATAAATATCGAGGATTGCCGCCGACGCCGATTGCCGCTGTGAGCCGCGACGCGCTCAATGCAGCGCGAGATCCGGATACCCAAGGTTATTTATATTTTGTAGCGAAGGGAGATGGCAGCCACGCATTTTCAGTCAATTATCTGGCCCATCGACAGGCGATTCAACGTTATAGGAGCAAGCATTGATGAAATGCGGTCAATTTCTAGTGGTTGAAGGATTGGAAGGTGCTGGAAAATCAACAGCCCTAAAGACGCTACAAGACGTATTAACCCAGCATGCTATTCCGTATGTGACGACTCGCGAGCCAGGCGGTACAGAAGTAGGAGAGGCCATTCGACATATTGTTAAAACTTATAAGCAACCGCTAGATCCAAAATCAGAATTATTATTATTTTACGCTGCAAGAGTGCAGTTACTACAGCAGGTGATCCACCCGGCTTTAGCTGAAGGCCGTTGGGTATTAGCCGATCGATTTGAGTTATCTAGTTTTGCCTATCAGGGTGGTGGGCGCGGTATTGATCAGGCGTTTATCCATCAATTATCAAAAGCTTGCGTAGGATCTACTCAACCTGATTGTTTGTTTTATCTAGATATTTCGCCAGAAGTTGGATTACAACGTGCATATCACCGCGGTAAATTAGATAGAATTGAGCAGGAGTCTGAAGCATTTTTTCACGCAGTTCATCGTGCTTATAGAGAAGCTATTTCAACCCTGCCTAGAGCAGTGGTGATCGATGCTAAGCAACCCCTGGATGCTGTTCAACACGATTTGCGCGGCGCATTGGAACAATATTTGGCGGAGCACGATGTCCATGCGTAGGCTATTGCTTGCACCAGGCAAGGATATTCCTTTATGGGGAAAATTGACGAAAGCGGCTCAACAACAGCATATTCCGCAAGCACTTTTGTTGACAGTACCGCCTGCACTGTCTTTAGTACCCTTGGTGGATAGACTCCTCGCCACATTTTTATGTGTTGATGAAGACAAACCCTGTGGCAACTGCTTACACTGCCACAAAATCTTACTGGATACGCACCCTGATGTGCACACTATTAAACCAGAGTCTGCTGCGGGTCAAATTAAAATCGAACAAATCAGACATCTGCAACAAAGCTTATTTCAAACACCGCAACTAGGGATACGTGGGATTGTTGTGATACAACCTGCAGATGCTTTGAATGTGGCCGCGGCATCTGCTTTGTTAAAAATTTTAGAAGAACCGCCGGCGACGATGATTTTTGTTTTAGTGACCACGCAACCGAGCTTATTATTGCCGACGTTGACGAGTCGTTGCCAACCTTATCGTGTGATCGCTGCCACACCGGCATTGGATCCCTTATCATTAGGCCAAACCTATCCTGAGGGATCGGTACGCGAGAGGCTTTATCAGCAACGCTTGCAATTATTAGCCGACTTCGATTCCTATGGGCAAGATAACCTCACAGTGTGTACCTTGGTCGAGCGTTGGTCGGCGTATCCTTTACAGGATATATTGTGGTTTTTATATGCATTAACGGCAAAGCTCATTAACGGTTGTTTGATAGCTACGGCCTTACTGGAAGTCGACTACCAACCGTTTAAAGTGTTTAAACAACCCTGGCCAGTGACGCATCTGTTTAAACAACTTGATAGCTTGCAAACTATGATGGAACAATTACAGCGCAATATCACTTTGAATGCAGCGTTAGCATTGGAAAAAGTGCTATTAGCTTACCGGGAAGATGGAACTACGTCATGTTAATCGATTCACATTGTCATTTGAATATGTTGGATTTAACTGGGTTTAATAACGATCTCGGTGAGGTTATTCGTCTTGCAAAACTAGAAGGTGTGTATCGATTTTTATCGGTTTGTGTGCATCCGCAAGATATTTCTGTGCTTGAAGATATCGTGAGTCGATATCCCGAGGTGCAGATGTCTGCCGGTGTGCATCCAAATGAACAGCTAGAAACTGAGCCAGATGTTGCCGAACTCACGGTTATGGCGAATCATGTGGCTTGTATTGCCATAGGTGAGACCGGTTTAGATTATTATCGTTGTGAGTCGGAAGCAGAAAAACAGATACAGCAGCAAAGGTTTCGCAATCATATTCAAGTCTCACGCAGCCTTAAAAAACCACTGATTATTCATACGCGTCAGGCAAGTGACGATACGTTGAAGCTCATGCGTGAAGAGAAGGCGAGTGACATCGGTGGGGTGATGCATTGTTTCTCAGAAAATTGGGATGTTGCGCAACAAGCTTTAGATTTAAATTTTTATATTTCATTTTCTGGAATTGTAACATTCAAATCAGCACAAGCACTGCAAGCAGTCGCCCAAAAAGTGCCTTTGGATAGGATCCTCATTGAAACTGATTCACCTTATTTAGCACCGGTCCCTTTTCGTGGAAAACAGAATCATCCGGCTTTGGTAAAGCAGGTTGCGTTGAGATTAGCGACGCTGCGAGCGGCTTCGTATGACAGCATCGCTGAAGCCACTACCCATAATTTTTTCAATTGTTTTCGAGTGACGCCCTCATGACACTTTATGTAGGATTGATGTCAGGAACCAGTATGGATGGTGTTGATGCCGCGCTTGTGGATGTCACAACCCATCGATTGCTCGGCGGTATAACGCGTCCTTATGATTTTGATGTGCGTGAACGACTGTACCAGCTTGAGTCACAACCTGCTATGCTGCCCAGCCAACTCTGTCAATTAAATACAATCTTAGGACACCAATTTGCAGCCACTGTGTTGCAATTGCTGGAAACACTCGGTTACGCGCCTGAAGATATTGTCGCAATTGGTAGCCATGGTCAAACAATTTGTCACGATGCGCAAGCCGCGATCCCATACACGTTACAACTAGGATGTCCACATACCCTTGCCGAAGCAACGGGTATTAGTGTGGTTGCTGACTTTAGAACCCGGGATTTAGTCGTGGGTGGCAAGGGCGCGCCTTTTGCGCCTTTGTACCATCAAGTCTTATGGGGGGATCAAACGGATCTAGCGATCGTGAATATCGGAGGGATTGCCAATGTCACCTTGTTTCCCTCGCAAGATGAAGCCATGGGGTATGATACTGGCCCAGGAAACTGTTTGTTGGATGCCTGGATTAAACGCCAATTAGGCCGCGCCTATGATAAAGAGGGGGCTTATGCGGCAAGTGGTGTGATTATTCCTAATCTATTGACGGCTTTATGTTTGGATCCCTATTTTGAATTGCCTTTTCCAAAGAGCCTCTGCAAATCATATTTTTCTTTGGATTGGTTACAACACTTTTTGAAACAAGACTATGCACATCAAGATATCCAAGCTACTTTGCTCGCATTGACGACAAGCAGTATTGCGAGGGCGGTTGGTCAACACGCTCATGCTATTCGTCGCTTGGCTATTTGTGGCGGAGGCGTCCATAATCTTGCCTTAATGCAAGCATTGAAACAAGCTAATCCTAAGTTAAAAGTCATGAGTATGCAGGCGTTAGACGTGAACCCAGACTTTTTGGAAGCGATGATGTTTGCGTGGTTAGCCCATCAGAATTTAACCGCAACCAAATTAGATTTGAGAGCTATCACCGGTGCGCAAAAGCGGGTGTTATTAGGCGTGGTTTACTGGAGATAGCCTGTTCAGTAAACCGCAAGCCTAGATCCACTGCGCAGTATCCAGGCTCGTTGGCTGGTTAAACTTTGGCATAGATTTTCTTAGGTAACAATAGCCAATACTGACCTTTATTGTGGACATTACTGCCTACGGCGGTTGCTTTTTTTCCTTCGCCCCAATATAAATCGCCTCGCACTGCACCTCGGATGGCACTGCCGATGTCCTGAGCGATCATCAAGCGCTGAAAGGGTTGTGCCCGTCGTGTCAAATTTTGCTGTACACGAGTATTCAGCCACAGAGGCGTACCTAACGGGATCCAAGAGCGGTCAATTGCCATAGAATACCCAGGTGTTAAGGTCACATCTTGTGCGCCATGAAATTCATGATCAGCTGTTTCTCTGAAATAGAGCGCACCACGACCACCTTTGATGTATTCTACCGGTACATTTTCGCCATTATTCATAGCGATTACTGCAGATCCTTCGATACGTAAGGTATCCTTGTCTTTTTGAGTCGAGACCCAAGCAAGTACTTTACCATTCGATTCCGCATCATAAATTGGAATCGAATATTGACCGGAATGCTGTCGACTCCCTTTCACAGAAGGTGCGTAATAACCAGTAAATAAGCCGTTTTCAGATTTTTTACCACCTACCAACGTTGGTTTAAACCACGTTTGGAAGAAATCTTTAATTTTTTCCTCCGAATGGGTATTGATGTTCATCGCGGCACGACACCCAGGTTGCCAATCTTTTGCTTTCAGCGAGATATGCTGACTGCCGACGTTTTTTTCGGGATTAAGTTTTAAAAACAATTGACACGAGTTACGGAAGGCTAGTAAAGAAAGTCGCAAATCGGCGTTTTCCCAACCAGGTAAACCACTGAATAGTTTATTTTTAGTGTCTGGCGTTTCCACCTGAAATGGTTTGTGGCTTTCTTGCCACAATACATAACCGATGATCCCAAGTCCTGCCATAACCGCAGAAATCAATAATCGTTTTATAATCATCATAGGCGACCACTATACCATATTTTTTGATCAAAAATCAATCAAAAAGACAGTGTGACATTGGACCGAAAAGACTACTTTGTTAAAATTATGCCATAGATACCCGCTATGGAATTTCTGACTTCGTAGGTAGTCGGTACGAGCGGGTAGGTAAACTTGGTAGCGGCGTTTTTATGAAGTCAGGACTTACACAAAACGCCGACTAACAGCCTATTTCCCCTACGCTACGTCCCGCTGCTTGCCCCCTGTGTCAGGATAGTTGTCGCCTCTGATTAAATAATCAAGGGGGGCAATAGGACATAATAAAATGAATAATTTATCATCGGATAATATAGAAGCAATCATCCAGAAGGTTTTATCTAAAGATGG
>CANNJG010000108.1 GCA_947504795.1 Legionellaceae bacterium | reverse complement strand
TGAAAGCTGGCGCCGATGCTGTCAAAGTAGGTATAGGTCCTGGATCCATTTGTACCACACGCGTGGTGACGGGCGTTGGTGTTCCGCAAATTACGGCTATTGCGAATGTAGTGGCAGCTGTGAAAGGTCAAGTGCCGGTTATTGCTGATGGGGGTATCCGTTTTTCTGGTGATGTATGCAAAGCCTTAGCCGCAGGTGCGGATACGGTTATGTTAGGTTCAATGTTTGCGGGTACTGAAGAATCGCCAGGTGAAATTGAATTGTACCAAGGCAGAACGTTTAAAGGTTATCGTGGGATGGGATCGTTAGGGGCGATGTCACAGGCGCAAGGCTCCAGCGACCGCTATTTTCAAGATTCCAAATTAGGTATGGATAAGTTAGTACCAGAAGGTGTGGAAGGTCGCGTGCCTTATAAAGGTCCTATTCATGCTATCATTCATCAATTATTAGGTGGATTGCGTTCCTGCATGGGATACACCGGGTCGCCCACCATCGCAGAGTTGCATAAACGTGCGCAATTCGTACAAGTAACATCCGCAGGGATTCGTGAGTCACACGTACATGATGTCAGCTTGACTAAACAAGCCCCAAATTACCAGGTCGATGAGAGCGGAGGATTTTAAGATTAGCTCGATTAAACAACATCCCATCATTATTCTAGATTTTGGTTCTCAGTATACCCAGCTTATCGCACGCCGGTTACGCGAGATGGGCGTCTATTGTGAAATCCAACCATATCATTGCGATGAATCAGTAGTCAACTCATTGACTCCCTGTGGCATTATCTTATCAGGGGGACCCTCAACAGTGACGTTAGATACGAATCCACGTGCGCCGGAGTGGGTATTTCATCGACATATTCCCATACTCGGCATATGTTATGGTATGCAAACCATGGCAAGCCAATTGGGTGGTTCTGTCGAATCGTCAAGTCTGCGTGAATTTGGCTATGCAGAATTAAGCATGGTGGGTCAAAGCGATTTATTTAAGAACCTAAATCACGCGTCCAAACCTTTAAAAGATACTTTAGATGTTTGGATGAGTCACGGTGATAAAGTGACTGTTTTGCCACCTCAATTCAAGGTGATTGCCACCACACCTAATACACCGATTGCCGCGATGGCTGATGAGCAGCGACGTTGGTATGGGTTACAGTTTCATCCTGAAGTAACGCATACCCCGCAAGGAAATGCCTTATTGCGACATTTTGCCGTGGAATTATGTGGTGCTTCGACGCAATGGACGTCCGAACATATTGTTGAGGAAATGCGGGTCATTATTCGCGAGCAAGTAGGAAAAGACAATGTTTTGCTAGGTTTATCTGGCGGAGTCGACTCTTCTGTGGTGGCAGCGTTATTGCATCAAGCCATTGGTAAACAACTAACTTGTGTCTTTGTTGACACCGGATTATTGCGCTTAAACGAAGCGCAGCAAGTTAAAGCTATGTTTCAAGATCAATTCGGTATGTCGATCCGTTGGGTGAATGCCGCTGATATGTTTTTTAAGGCATTAGCAGGCGTCGATTGCCCTGAAACCAAACGTAAAATTATCGGAGCTCTTTTTATTGACGTTTTTGAACATGAAGCGTCCCAGTGTGGAGATATCATCTGGCTTGCACAAGGTACGATTTATTCAGATGTCATCGAGTCTGCCCGCGTGAATCAACATGGAACGTCTGAGGTTATTAAATCGCATCATAATGTCGGAGGATTACCTGAGACAATGCGACTTAAATTGCTAGAACCTTTGCGTTTTTTATTCAAAGATGAGGTCCGCAATTTAGGATTACAATTGGGTTTGCCCGAAGCGATGATTCGACGTCATCCGTTTCCAGGTCCTGGATTAGGTGTGAGAATTTTAGGTGAAGTCAAACAAGCCTATGCGGACATCTTACGCCAAGCCGATGCCATTTTTATTGAAGAATTGCGAACGGCTGATTTGTATGTAAAAGTCAGCCAGGCTTTTGCGGTTTTTTTACCGATTAAGAGTGTGGGTGTGATGGGAGATGGACGTCAATATGGGTATGTTATTGCGTTACGAGCGGTCGAAACAATTGATTTTATGACGGCACATTGGTCACATTTACCCTGGGATTTTTTAGGTAAAGTATCGAATCGAATTATCAATGAAGTGAAGCACGTATCACGGGTTGTGTATGATATTTCTGGGAAACCCCCTGCAACTATCGAGTGGGAATGAATGACCAATTAGAACAATACCTTGCCGACAAACAACGCCAAGGGCTCTATCGTACTCGGCAATTAACGCCAGCGGTGTGTTTGAATTTTAGCTGTAATGATTATCTTTCGTTAAGCACGGACGCCCGTGTATTGCAGGCTTATCAAACTGGTTTTCAGCTGTATCCTGCCGGAAGTGGCGGTTCAATGGTACTTAGTGGGTACCACACCGCTCATCGGGATTTAGAGCAAGCCTTTGCAAAAGCCTTAGCAGTGGATGATTGTCTATTATTTTCTTCGGGATATGTCGCCAATTTAGCCGTGGTTAGCTTACTCGCCCAATTCGGCGTGCATGCGCTTATTGATAAAGCAGTTCATGCGTCTATCTATGATGGATTAACCTTATCAGGCATATCTTACTCTCGATTTGCCCACAATGATCTGATGAGTTTAGAGCATAAATTGGCTACTGCTGGTGCGCAGGCTATGGTGATGACAGAAAGCGTGTTTAGTATGAGTGGCCAACAAGCGCCAATAGCTGCGATAGCCACCTTAGCGGCGAGGTACGGATGCGGATTAATGGTTGATGAGGCGCATGGGTTTGGGGTTATTGGAACGCACGGTATGGGCGGCACTCATGCTGCTGGATTGTCACAAACAGACGTTCCTTTGCGCATCATTCCTTTTGGAAAAGCGTTAGCGGGTTCAGGTGCTGTGGTGGTTGGTCAAGCGGTATGGATAGATGCGCTTTTGCAAGCGACTCGGCAGCCGGTTTATTCAACTTCGATCAGTCCTGCAATGGCATATGGTATGCTGATCACGTTGCAAATCCTGCAAGAAGCAGATGATAGACGCCAACACTTAACTCATTTGGTTGTTTATTTTAGGCAATGTATTGAACACTCATCTTATGCTTGGCGTGATTCACTGTCCCCTATTCAGCAATTGCAATTGGGCTGCCCGCATCGTGCGATGCAGATGACAGAAAACCTAGCACAAAGCGGGATCCGTTGTTTTGCAATTCGCCAACCAACGGTTCCAAAGCATGACAGCGGATTACGGATTGTTTTAAATTATCATCATACGACTCAGGATATTGACCGACTTTTTGAGATGATGAGCACATGAATCAAATTAGGATGCAGACTTGGGGAGCAGGACAGAAAACCTTAGTTTTATTCCATGGATGGGGGTTTGATAGTCACATTTGGCTCGCATTTATTCCCTTGCTACAACGTATTAACCCTGCGACTCAAATTATCGCAGTTGATCTCCCAGGATTTGGAGGGACACCCTGCCTAGGGTGGCGTGTTTTTAAAGAAGAATTATTGCAACGCTTGCCAGCGAAGAGCACCGTATTAGGCTGGTCTTTAGGCGGTTTATTTGCGACGCGGTTAACCATTGAGGCACCTGATCGGGTTAAGCAACTCATTAATATTGCGACGTCACCGTATTTTATTCGTGACGCTGTATGGCCAGGTGTTGTCCGTCAACAGTTAGATGCTTTTTTTGATCAATTTCAAAAGAATCCAGAACAAACTAGAACGCAATTTGTTGCGAGTCAAATGGGAATGTTAAAATCTAAAACGCTCAGTTTATCTTCCTCTGAGTGTGCGGATATCAAAGGGGATAATGGTTTGCTGCAAGGATTGGAGGTTTTACAGCAATGGGATTTACGTCAAGACCTGTATTCGATTAACGTCCCCACTTCTTATATTTTTGGACGTTTGGATACGATTGTCCCGCATCGAGTCCGTTCGATCATGCAAAACCAGTACCCGACTTTTGATTATCATTTGTTAGATCATGCCGCACATATCCCTTTTTTGTCGCATCCGGAAGAATTGTTAACTGTTTTGCCTTTAGCCTAGGAGTCGATTTGGTGTCAAACTCATATTTTATTGTAGGGACAGATACTAATTGTGGAAAGACCTACGTAACGGTCAAATTAGTCGACTACCTTCGGCAACAACAAACCTCAGTTCTAGCGATTAAACCTATTGTGAGTGGGGGTAATGAGGATATCTTAGCCCTACAAAGTGCTAATGCACAGATTACACCTCCGATTTGCGGTTGGCTGATGCCTCAACCGGTATCCCCCCACTTGGCTGCGAAAAATGCTGGGATTCGGCTGTCAGCTGCAGAGATTGGTCATTTCTGTCAGTCTTATCCGCGTGAGGCGTATGACACGTTACTGATTGAAGGGGCAGGAGGATTGATGGTGCCTTTAAACGATCAGGAAACCTGGATTGATTTTTTAAAACAGACGGCATTGCCCGTGATTGTAATTGTAGGCATGCGTTTAGGTTGTATAAATCATGCGCTGTTGACGATGGCTGTGTTGCAGATGCATAACCTTCGATGTGCAGGGTGGATTGCAAATTTTATTGATCCGATGATGTTGATGCAAAAAGATAATCTAGACACCTTATCAACTGCTATCGCACCTCCTTTGTTAGGTTCTGTTTCATTTCATGGGGGCTTTACACCCCATGCCTTTATTATTTGATGTTTTTAGACTCCTGTACTATACCTTTAGAAATGAAGCCTCTCTATAGGTACAACCATCATGGTGAAAACGACCCATCATAAAGATAAAGATCCGGCTCACAACAATCCAAATAGTGATCGATTCAACAAACTGAAAAAGCATAAAAATCGATCAGATGGTTATGAGCGAGTAGCCTTTGTTCTTCAGGGGGGAGGTTCGATAGGGGCCTATCAAATGGGTGTCGTTAAAGGCTTATTAGAAGCAAATTATGAGCCTGATTGGATAGCAGCCACTTCAATAGGCGCGATTCAAGCCGCTATTATTGTGGGTAATAAGCCTAAAGACCGCGTGGCAAAGTTAGAAGAGTTTTGGAGTTTAATCTCTACCTATTCTCCTTTTGATATTCTAGGTAGTTCAGACGCAACAATGGATATCTATAACACTATGAATTCTAGTTTATCACTGATTTTTGGCCAACGAGGATTTTTTAGACCGCGTATCAATTCGCCTCTTCTCCAAATAGCCGGTACGCCTGATAAATTAAGCTATTATGATACTTCGCCGTTGCGACAAACCTTGTTAAATTTGGTGGATTTTGATCTGCTTAATCAAAGCCAAATCCGGCTAAGTTTGGGTGCAGTTCAAGCGAGCACAGGGTATTTAATTTATTTTAACAATATTAATTACCTGATTACACCGGAGCATGTTATGGCCAGTGCTGCACTTCCTCCTGGATTTCCAGCCATCAAAATTAATAATGAATATTATTGGGATGGTGGTGTACATTCGAACACACCGCTCGAAGTGATCCTGGATGCTTATCCTGGTGCCGATACGCTATGTTTTGTCATTGATTGTTTTGGAGGTATGAGTTTCCTACCCACAGATATGGATGGTATTACTGAACGTACCAAAGACATTACCTACAGTACGCATGCACGGAGAGCAATTATCGGTTACGTGCAGAGACAAAATTTGCAATTCAAATTAAAAGAAATAGCTAAGAATTTGAGCTCAGATCAAAGAAAATTAATTGATGAGGTAATCGCAAAAGAGGATCCTCATCATTATACGCTCGTGCATGTGGCTTATAGCGCTCGCCTGCACCGTAGCCCTTCTAAAGATTATAACTTTGGACATTTGATTTTAAAAAAACGTGCTGCAATTGGGTATCAAGATGCCAGCGCATTATTAGCTGAATCAAAAAAATGGAATCGGCCTACGGCTGATTTACAGTGTCGATTTTATGAGGCTCCCAATAATTCAACGCGTCTAATGCGAGAAGGTGATATTGGAGGAGATTCCGATGAATAAACAAGAATTGCTGAAACAAGCTTTTTCAATGCCATTAAGCTCACCGGCTTATCCGCGAGGTCCTTATCGGTTTGTCAATCGTGAGTTTTTTATTATTACCTACGAAACCGATATGGAGGCACTCAGGGCCGTTGTTCCTGAGCCGCTAGAAGTGATTGATCCAATTGTCAGATATGAATTTATTCGAATGCCAGACTCGAATGGGTTCGGATCTTATACTGAGAGTGGTCAAGTGATTCCTGTGCGTTACAAAGGTGAAATGGGTGGATACGTGCATTCGATGTATTTAGATGATTTACCCCCCATTGTGGGGGGGCGAGAGCTATGGGGATTTCCCAAAAAATTAGCGACGGTTAGTTTAACAGTAGAATCCGATACGTTGGTTGGTAAATTGAAATATGGGGATATTTACGTTGCGATAG
>CANNJG010000107.1 GCA_947504795.1 Legionellaceae bacterium | reverse complement strand
TGATTTTGGTTGAAACCATCTTTGCAGCATTAAATTTTCATCTTTAACGCGCTCTAGCTAACTAAGCTCGACTAGTCAAATACGAAACAAGTAAGCGTTGCGCTCACATCTCCCCCGATTTGAATAACCCAGAACACATTCATCAGAAGCAATTTGCAATTAGTGCATCTGTATCCTACATTGAAAATCATAACACATAAAAAGCTGACGCCTATGCAAAAATATATCACAGGAAAAAAAGTATTCAATACGGTTAAAACTGCTAAAAATCTAGCTGAATATGTGGTGTCACGCCTTGTCGACCTCGGCATCACTCATTCTTTTTCAGTGCCAGGGGATTTCGCTTTCTCTATTGATCATGCTTTAATCAACAATTCAAAATTAAAAAATATTGTTTCGGCTAACGAGCTCAATGCGAGTTATGCAGCAGACGGGTATGCAAGAATAAGAGGTGCGGCCATCCTATCAACAACCTACGCAGTAGGCGAATTGTGTGCTTTAAATGGTATCATGGGTTCGAAGGCAGAAAATAATATTGTATTTCATTTGGTTGGGTTCCCAGGAGACAGCACCGTAGCGAATCGTAAACAAGCCCATCACACATTGGGTGATGGTAATTTTAACCAATTTCAACATTTGTCTGCCTCAGCAGCTTGTGTTTCAGCCGTGATTACCCCAGATAATGCAAGGCGCGAGATGAATCGTGTTATCTGCGAAGCATTTAAATATCGCCAGCCTGCTTACATTACGATTGGACTTGATGCTAATCATCACCCAGTAACCGATCCTACCCCTGATAGGTATTTTGAAGGGATTAAGAGTAATCCCGCACAACTTGCAGAGGCCATAGACCTGATTTTAGACCGATTGAATCCTGTGAAAAAGGTTGTGGTTGTGCCAGCGATAAAATTGGATCGGTTTCATTTGACCGAACAAGCGATTCAATTGATAGAAACGCTAGATATTCCTTTTGTTATTATGCCACATGATAAAGCCACTATATCAGAGCATCACCCCAATTACGCAGGGTTGTATGCAGGAGAATTATCGGATCCCAAAACCAAAAATATCGTTGAAGGCGCCGATCTTGTCCTTAACTTAGGCGATGTATTGTGGTCAGATTTTAGTACGGCTGGCTATACTAATCATCTGGATATGAAAAAAGTCATCAATCTAGGCCTATCTTTTGTGCAAAGCCATGATAAATTTATTTCTAATGTTTATCTTGGTGAGTTGTTAAAAAAACTTACTAAGAAAGTCAAACCAAAACATTATGCTACGGCCTACCAACGCCCCACATTTAAAGACCTGAAAGTCAACAATAAACCTTTAACTGTGTCAGCATTCTACTGTCAGCTCATTGGTTTTTTAAGAAATAACGATATTTTAGTGGTAGAAACTGGATCGTCGTCTATCAATATGCCTAAATTACCCTTACCTGACGGAGTAAAATATCATAATCAAACTTTGTGGGGATCGATTGGGTGGGCAACCCCTGCTGCCTTAGGTATTGCCCTAGCGAGTCCGAAACAGCGAACTGTTTTAGTCACCGGTGAAGGCTCACACCAGCTGACATTAAACGAACTAGGTGTGATGGGTCGCTATCAAATTGCCCCTATTTTGTTTTGTATCAACAATAATGGGTTTATGATCGAGCGCGCTTTAGAAATCGACCCAACGCCTAGTTACGATGATTTGCCTCAGCTGAATTATGCCCAACTACCTGCTGCGTTTGGCTGTAGTCAATGGTTGACCTTCAAAGTGCGTACCGAACAAGAACTGGCTGATGCCTTGGTTGCCGCACGCCAACACAAAAGCGGTGTCTACATAGAGTTGATAACCGGCGAACTCGATTATGGGTCTTCGCTAGCGTTTTATAATCAGCATTTGAAACAATTGTATGGTTAACTTTGTCTGAAAAACCAGATCCTTTAATCGCGAAAATTATTAAATTGCAACGATAATTCAATCTCTGCTTTTTTTAAAAATGCGATACACACTTGCAAGTCGTCACGACTTTTACCCGATACACGAACCTTGTCACCCTGAATAAAGCCTTGCGCTTTGAGCTTATTGTCTTTCAATTGTTTTACAATCAATTTTGCAGTGGGTTGATCAATCCCTTGTTTAAACGTCATCGTTAAAGTAAAGCTCTTCCCACTATGTACAGGCTCGTCCTCCATCTCCACTCCACCGGTATTCACGCCACGTTTACTACAATGATTACGAAATAATTCCTCAAGCTGTCTAACTTGAAAATCGGACTCAGTGGTTAACGTCACCACCAATTCTTTTAATTCAATTTTGGCAACCACACCTCGAAAATCAAAGCGTGTGCTCACTTCACGGTTGGCATTCTCCACGGCATGGCGCAATTCGACTTCATTGACTTCCGACACAACATCAAACGAGGGCATGAGACTCTCTCCTTAAATCTTTACAAATGGCCATGAGCATAGCATAATCGCCCAAAAATGGAATATCCAACCTCAAGGAAGACTCAATATGACCGCAGAATTGTGGCCACAGGTTTTAAATACACACATGCTTCGCACCGCATTGTCTTATCGAAGCATCAATTCGGACCTGATATATCATAATTTGGGATCTATCGGTTTTGGATTACGGCTTAATCTGACCCAGCCTCATGATCTTGTCCAGATAACAAAATTACTCAACGAATCGACGCTTGATTACACGTTGCTCCTCTATCATTATCATGCGCAGTATCAATGGTTACTGTTCGTATCGACAAACCCTGCTGCACTCAGCGCATTACACCAAAATCGCCAACATCTAACGTCGCATTTACAAAGTGCGGCGATTCCGTATCAATATCTCTGCGGCAATCATTTTTTAGTGTTATTACGCAGTATCCTATCACCGAATCTCGATCATAACGCATGGCCGGGACTCATTGATATTAAACATAAATCGTTTCATACGATTATTCCCAATCCCGGAACAGAATATACCTTAGGGCCGCATCACATCGATATCCTTACCCCCAATGTATATGCCGCTTGGCAATCCAGTCGTATTACTTTGTTGTACAGCAAAAAGATGCCCACACCCTTCCAATCTCCTTTATGGCCTTGGCAGCCCAAACGCCCCCTGCAAAATTGGGTGATGAGTCTAAGTAATCAAAACCATCTCCTCATGCTTATCAGCGTGCCACAACAAGCTTATCATCATGTGAAATATCTGTGTCGAGCCTATGCACAGCTTGATCTCCCTTTACAGGTTTCTACCACCCCTTGGGCATCTTTTTTAGAAAGTTTACCGTTTAGTAAAGTCTATCCTCAAACGACACAATAGCCTGGACTAATTTCCCCAGAATGTATGAACCGGATACTAAAACTGAACGCTCGAACTTTGGGTTGTGCGCATGAAGATGTAAACTATCGTTGATAATCAATAACTGACGAAACACAGGTTCAGGATAAACAGGATGCGCTGCTAGGACAAAATCACCATCTCGAGGCGCCGCGAGCCCATCTAAAATCAAAATACTTCCTATAGGAAAGCGCGGGGACATGGCTTCTGAAGACAATACAATACCGAAAAAATCGCTGGTATAGGGCAAAATACAGGTGAGGGTATGCGAAATTTTTTTATGAAGCTGGCTCAAGAGATAGATCGGAATGTCTTGGGTAACACCGAGTGGGGCAAGCAGAGTTAAGTTTGAAGAATCCTCGCACATAGGACCTTCCCCAGTCCGTAACCACTGCTCATTGACTTGCAATTGCTTAGCTAATGCTGAGAATTTACCCGCTGGCGGTTTACTTTCACCGCTCACCCATTTACCTGCACCTCGATGTGATAACCCCGTCATCTCAGCCAATTGCTGAATACGGCCACTATGCTTAGGTGGAAATCCTAACTTATCTAAACTTACATTGAGACGTTCAGAAAAGGTTTTTAATGTTGTCATAGTCATCGCCAACGCACTTGTATACTTCCCAGACACAACAAAACATGATTTACTTGTAACTATTCCAATGAGGGAGCATAACATGAGATGGATAAGCCTGGTACCCTTAATTATTTTATTATCGGGGTGTATTTACACAGAAGGTACTTTTATCAAAGAACCCGAAGATGTGGTGGTATCGCCTAAAGTATATCGATTAACCCCTTGGTACCCTTGCCAATCTATCGATGTAAGTCAGCCTAAACCCAAAAAAAATTTCCCAAAAAAAACATAATTGGGGGAATTGAATCGTCGCCTTGACACGAATTAGAACCTACCTTCCAGGCCCAAAAGCACTATTCTATGTACCCGCATCCCTGATGAGGACAGATAATTTGACGGCCTGAACGCTTGGTTTCTTTAATGGTTAAAATAGGCCACGCACAAGACGGACAAGGTTTATTAAGGGGTTCATTCCATAAAGCATAATCACATTTTGGATAGGATGAACAAGAATAAAATATTTTCCCTTTTTTAGATTTCCGTTGCACAATTGTTGCTTCATGACATTTAGCACAAGTCACCTGGGTATCCGCAGGTTTCTCTAAAGGTTCCATGTGTTTGCAATCCGGATAGTGGCTACAACCAATGAATCGTCCATAACGTCCAACCTTGATGTGGAGCGGATGGTTACATTCCGGGCATGTACGATCGGCGACCACTTCGGGTTCGCTGCTCTCGCTCGTGGTAGCTGACAAATCTTTGGTATAATTGCACTCTGGATAGCTTGTACACCCGACAAAGCGGCCGCGCTTTCCCAAACGAATCGCTAATGGCTTCTGACATTCAGGACATTTGTCTTCCAAAAGCTCTGTGGTAACGTCTTTCCGCCGGACCTGTTCATCCACTTCACCAATTTGTTGAATAAAAGGCTTCCAAAATTCTTCCAATATGGGAACCCATTCTTTTTCACCTCTAGAAATCTCATCCAATGTATCTTCTAGTCCTGCGGTAAATTGATAGTCAACATAACGCGTAAAGTATTCTGTTAAAAAATGACTAACAATTCGCCCCACATCAGTAGGCGTAAATCGCTTTTTATCAACAATTACATATTCGCGTTGTTGCAAGGTATGAATAATCGGTGCATAGGTCGAAGGACGTCCAATATCAAACTCAACCAACGCTTTTATTAATGATGCTTCACTGTAGCGGGGAGGGGGTTCAGTAAAGTGTTGATTAGCCGAGATATCTAATAGCTCAACCGAATCGCCAATTTCTAAATTCGGAAGGCGCTCTTCAGAATCATCACCATCATCATCACGACTTTCTTCATAAACTGTTAAAAAACCAGGAAATACAACCGTTGATCCATTCGCACGAAATACGCCCTCTCCCGCCTCTAAATCGACGGCAACCGTATCTAACAACGCTTCTGTCATTTGGCAAGCCAATGTTCTTTTCCAAATAAGCGAATACAACTTCAATTGATCCGGTGTCAGCGCTTTTGATACCAGCTCTGGGGAGCGCTTAACCGAGGTAGGTCGGATAGCTTCGTGAGCTTCTTGAGCATTTTTAGATTTAGATTTATATAGTCTTGGTTCTTTAGGACAATAAGCATCGCCGTACTTCTCTTGAATATACGCACGGATGTCGATGATGGCCTCTTGGGCTATATTCACGGAATCAGTACGCATATAAGTAATCAACCCCATCGACCCTGA
The DNA here is from genome assembly GCA_947504795.1 of Legionellaceae bacterium. Classification (GTDB taxonomy): domain Bacteria; phylum Pseudomonadota; class Gammaproteobacteria; order Legionellales; family Legionellaceae. Next base: position 849 of record CANNJG010000107.1, on the reverse strand, counting down.
TCCGATATCAATTCCTTCGTATAACTGTTGAGCAACCATCATCGTCTTACGCGCAGTAAATCCTAATTTACGTGCGGCTTCTTGTTGCAGAGATGACGTAATGAAAGGAGAAGAGGGGTTGCGTTTACGTTGCTTTTTATCGACTGCAATAACCTTCAAGATGCCTTTTGCTTGCGTAATCAATTTATCTCTAAGCGTGTGTGCATGCTGATCTTCAACGATGGTGAATTGTTGTAATTTATCCCCATCTATGTGGGTCAAACGTGCGTCAAAAGACGTCGGTGTGCGCTGACACTGTGCGACCAATTGCCAATATTCCTGTGTAACAAAACGCTCAATTTCCTCTTCACGCTCAACAATCAACCGAAGCGCGGGACTTTGTACTCGCCCTGCTGACAAGCCACGTCTGATTTTCTTCCATAAGAGAGGCGATAAATTAAATCCTACTAAGAAATCTAAGGCCCGCCGTGCTTGTTGGGCATTCACTAAGTTCATCGCAATCGCACGCGGATGACGGATAGCTTCTAAGATCGCTGCTTTAGTTAGTTCATAGAAAAAAATACGCTCTACAGATTTATCTTTTAACAATTTACGGCTTGTCATCATTTCTTGCACATGCCAAGAAATGGCTTCGCCTTCACGATCCGGATCCGTTGCGAGTAATAAACCATCTGCTTTTTTTAAAGCTTTAGCGATAGCTTCGATATGCCGGGCATTGCGCTCAATGGGCTGGTAGGTCATTGCAAAATGATTCTCGGGATCAACCGAACTTTTTTTAGGCAGCAAATCACGCACATGTCCATAAGAAGCCAATACTTCATAATCCGGACCGAGATATTTTTGAATGGT
>CANNJG010000106.1 GCA_947504795.1 Legionellaceae bacterium | reverse complement strand
GTCTAAGCTCATTCGTTTGTGCTTCTGTAAGAATCAATGCTTTCATCCCTCATAGCATGATCTCATTAAAAAATTTTTCAAGAACTTTTTTAGATATTTACCGAAAACTCATTGGCGAGACGTATAGATCAAAATCAGATCCTCGTGTCAATATTTTTTAAAAAATTAATTTAGAAAGTTACTGCGGAATGACAGGTTAACGACGAATCTTCAGTGCATAGCACGGAGACGCAATTAGCAGATCCCTCGTTACTACCCCGGGGTCGCTGGGGCAACAGTAAACTTGGCATTTTGAAGTTACTTGGGTAGATTATCCAGAAGAATGCAGTTGGTTTGACACATTGCTGATACCAAACCCTATTTTTCTATGTGGCATCTAATCTTTGTGTTAAAAGCATTTGAAGCTTTTTCGGGTCGACCTTCCCTTTAAGGGCTTTGAGGATTTGTCCCATTAAAAATGAAATAATTTTGGGATCACCCTGTTGGTATTGCGCAACTTGTTGTGGGTATTGTTTTAGCATTGCGTTAATGTGTTCCTGAATATCTTCTTTTGAGGAAGCCTGATAGCCACTCGCTTGAATGAGTGACGATAACGGTTCAATGCCGTCAAACAAGGGTCGCAACAGCGCTTTTCCTGCTTGAGCAGATAGGGTTTCATCGGCCACCAAATTTAAGAGTTCACCTAGTCGCACTGCTGTGTGGTTTAGTAGGGTTTCAAAGGTTTGTTGGCGCTCATTTAACAGGGCTGCTATGGGTCCTTTTAACCAGTTTACAATCACCTTTGCGGGTGCATGGCAGGTCAGTTTGACGTTATCATAATACTGTAAGATCGCAGGAGAGGATAATAAGTAATCCCTATCATCGGCTTGAGTCAATCCATCGCGCGCTAGTCGACTGATGATAGCCGAGGGTAATTCAGGTAAGTGTGTGGATAAGGTATTGAGTAATTGATCAGAGATAAAAACAGGTAATAAATCCGGATCGGGAAAATAACGGTAATCATTTTCATGTTCTTTTTCGCGCATTGATTCTGTGCATTGGGTGGTTTCGTTGTATAAACGGGTTTCTTGGATCACGGGTAGTTGTGCATTGAGCAAGTCCATTTGGCGGTGTTGTTCGAAATGAATTGCTTTTTCTATAAATCGATATGAATTTAGATTTTTTAATTCGACCCGCGTTCCTAAAGTTGTCGCACCGATGCGTTTGAGCGACAAATTGACGTCGCAGCGGAACGACCCTTCTTGCATATTCCCGTTACATACGTCTAAAAAGCGTAATAGTTGGTTTAAGCTTTTTAAATAATTGACCACTTCGGTAGCGTTTGCCAAACATGGACTTGTCACAATTTCTATAAGCGGTATCCCCGCACGGTTTAAATCAATAGCGGTTTGCTGTGCCCTGCTATGTATCGATTTTCCGGCATCCTCTTCTAAATGAGCATGTTCAATGATGATACGCTTGGCTTGGGTCTGTTCATCAAGAATATCCAAATACCCATTGATGACGATAGGGCGTCGGAATTGGGTTATTTGATACCCTTTGGGTAAATCAGGATAAACATAGTTTTTACGTTCAAAATAAGAATTTTGTTGAATCGTCGCGTTAATCGCTAAGCCAAATTGAATCGCCAAATGCACGGCTTGTTTATTTAGCACGGGCAAGGTGCCGGGAAATCCTGCATCAATCAACGTTGCCTGGGTATTAGGCGCGCTGCCGTAAGTTGTGCAGCCATTGGAAAATAATTTAGTGAGCGTATTGAGTTGTGCGTGGACTTCAAGGCCAATCACAGTTTCCCAAGTCATGAAGGTTCTCCTCGATCGGTTGCAAAATCATCGGGTATGTACTTATGCCAATCAGTAACAGATTGGTACACGTGAGCAACGTTGAGCAAGAGTGCTTCTCCAAAATGAGGGCCTATTAATTGCATTCCGATGGGTAATCCTTGATGGAATCCTACTGGAATTGATAATCCTGGTAATCCGGCTAAGTTGGCTAGGACCGTAAAAATATCTGACAATTGATGGTGCACGCTACTTTTTTGAGCGCCATCCAAAGGATATGCTAAGGACGGGGTGGTAGGGCCTAACAAGAGATCAACTGTTGAAAGGGCTTGCAGTAAATCTTGGCTAATTTGATGTCTGATTTTTTGAGCGTGAACGTAATAAGTATCAAACTTTCCGGCAGACAAGATGTACGTACCTGTTAAAATTCGTCGCTTGACCTCATTACCAAAGCCTTCCGATCGTGACTGCGTCACTAATTCGCGCACACTTCCCGCTTGCTGGCTACGATGTCCGAAACGAAGCCCATCGAAGCGTCCCAAATTCGACGAAGCTTCTGCGCAGGCTAAGGTATAATAACAGGGGATCCATGTTTCTGAAGAATGAAGATCAAGTTCAATAATCTCAGCACCGGCTTGTTCTAAGACTTTAATCGCTGCCAACACCGCAGACTGGATAGCTTGGTCGACGGCAGGATGAAAAAAGCATTGAGGTAAGCCAATTTTTTTACCCTTTATCGATCGCTGGAGGGCATTGGCGTAATTGGGAACCTGAGTGGCAATCGATGTGGAATCTTTTTCATCAAAACGTGCAATCACAGATAGGGAAAAAGCCAAATCTTCAGCACTAGGTGCCAGTAAACCTGCTTGATCAAAGCTAGAGGCATAAGCAATGACACCATAGCGTGAGATAAGGCCATAGGTAGGTTTAAGACCACTGACCCCGCAAAAAGCGGCTGGTTGGCGAATAGAGCCTCCGGTATCAGTGCCCGTTGCAAAGGGGACTAAACGTGCGGCTACTGCAGCGGCAGACCCTCCAGAGGAACCGCCGGGTGTGCGGCGTGTATCCCATGGATTTAACGTAGGGCCGAAGAAACTATTTTCATTCGAGGAACCCATCGCAAACTCATCGAGATTGGTCTTACCGAGGGTGATACAGCCTTCTTCAGATAAATAATTGACAATAGACGCATCATAAGGGGATATAAAATCGGCTAACATCTTAGATGCACAGGTGGTTCGCACGCCCTTTGTGCAAATGTTGTCCTTGTGAGCCAATGGGATGCCTGTTAGAGTAGAGCCTTGTTTTCGTGCTAAGCGTTGATCCGCGAGTTTCGCTTGGTGTAATGCGCGTTCGGGATCAATGCTGATAAAGGCGTTTACTTTGTGCGCGCTGTTAATTCTATCAAGATAAAATTGCACTAACTCAACACTTGAGATGTCTCTTTGTTGTAATGTTTTACTGAGTTGTGATAACGAATATGTATGGAACATAGTACACCTATACTTTAATCACTTGAGGAACAAGAAAATAATCATCCGCAAACACCGGGGCACTCGTCGCAAGATCTCCAAGCGCTGAAGGTGCGATGTTGCCATCTTCGCGAAGTCGTTGCGTAGCTGGTATAGGATGATTGAGTGTTGTCATATGATGGACGTCAATATGTTTCAGGCCATCAATTTGTCTAAGTACGTTATTGCATGGCTCGAATAATGTAACCGCATCTTCCGGTGTTAAGTAGGCAAGATGCGCGGTTTGAATAAGTTCGTCTAATGTTAAGTTCATAAATGACCTTACTGATACAGATTGTTTGATGAAATAAGATAGTTTACAGTAGAATGAGGCGTATGATTAGACCTAACTAAGGTATTTCTATCTTTATGAAAAAAATAAAACCAAAAAGATCAATTATATTTCGTTATTGGCGGGCGATATTCCTCTCTTTCTATTCTCAAAAGTTTTATTTAGAGGTGGCAAGAAGTTGGCGAGGGACAGGACTTGCCTATAGTTTATTCGTAATTGTGTTAGCGGCATTGCCGTTTAGTTTAAAAACGATGGTACGATTTAATCAATTTTATAATGATGAATTGATCGAGCCGTTAAAAAAAATGCCTGCGCTAACGATTCAACAGGGACAATTACATTTTGATTATTTTATGCCGTTTTTAATTAAAAATAATCGAAGCGAGGTTGTCGTCGTGATCGATTCAGCGGGGCAATTAACAACCGTTAATTATATTTATCCTCATTGGATGATGTTGGTTACCGAAGATAATTTATATTTTCGAATGCCGCCGTTTTCATTGCTGCTAGAACCGACAAAATCAGATCCTGCTTATGAAACGATTAATTTTAAGGACATTAATAACGATTCTTTTAATGCAACTGAATGGATAAAAAACATACATTTGATGGGGCAAAAATGGCTATTCATGGCGATGATTTATCCGTTGTTTTCTGGGGTATTGTTTGGTTTCTTTTGCGGGCTCAATGCATTAATGACAATAATAGGCAAAGTGTTAGCGCATACAATTTTTAAATTACCGTTGGGATTTAAAGAAACCTATCGAATGATGAGTGTATCGTCGAGTTGCGGGGTGAGTTTGTTTATTCTAAGCCTGACTTTTTTCGGACGAATACCGTTTATGGGAACATTTCTGATGATATCGATATCATTCTATTTTTCTTACGCGATGTTGTCTATTAAGCGCGACTATAGGCAATTAGCGCTATAGGCAATGAGAGGCTGGCTCTTAGGCCATCACCAATACATGCGATAATTACGCTGCTCTGCATCAAGGTAAAACAGCTACCTAGCCTTGACTGAGAGCAGGGTCATCTGTGTTTATTCCGCAACTTCTAAGTTACGTTTCTTAGTCGCGTTGCTATCGCTCGACATGGAAAAATTCAGCTCCAGTACTGCCGAGTCTCCTTGACGTTCTAGATTGACACTGACTTTTTCACGATCGATAGGTATGTATTTTGCAATCACATTCAAAATTTCTTCTTGCATCTTCGGCAGATCGTTCAATTTAGGCAAACAATCTGGAGCATCACATTGTGAACGTTCATGAGAAATAATTATTTGTAAGCGTTCTTTTGCAACAGAAGCAGTGTTGGGCCGACGTTTGCGTAGGTACTTTAAAATACTCATGCTTTAGCATCCTCCTTCTGTTTTCCGAATAAGCGCTTTAAGAACCCTTTGCGTTCTATCGCTACGAAACGCATAGGAATTTCTTCGCCCAAAAATCTATCAATGGCATCTTGATAAGCAACGCCTGCATCACTTTCTTCGTCTAAAATGACCGGGGTTCCGGTGTTAGACGCTTTGAGTACGGCTTTTGATTCTGGAATGACGCCGATTAACGGAATCGCTAGAATGTCCTGCACGTCTTGGACAGACAACATTTCACCGCGCTCGACGCGCTCCGGATTATAGCGAGTGAGTAACAGATGTTCTTTAATGGCTGGCTTACCGTCTAATGCGCGTTTTGTTTTGCTGGCTAAGATTCCCAAAATACGGTCAGAGTCGCGAACCGAAGAGACTTCTGGATTGGTAACAACAATCGCGTGATCTGCGAAATACATAGCCATATGTGCCCCGGATTCAATTCCGGCAGGAGAGTCGCATACTATGTATTCAAATTCTTTAGCCAGATTGGCTAGTACTTTTTCAACGCCTTCTAAGGTTAGGGCATCTTTATCACGCGTTTGAGAGGCGGGTAAAATAAATAATTCTGGAACGCGTTTATCTTTAATCAAGGCCTGACGCAATGTCGCTTCTTCGTTAATGACGTTGATGAAATCATACACGACGCGACGCTCACATCCCATAATGATATCAAGGTTACGCAAACCAATATCGAAATCAATGACTACGGTTTTATGGCCGCGTAACGCCAGACCGGTCGACAGCGCTGCGGAAGAGGTGGTTTTACCAACGCCACCTTTGCCTGAAGTTACTACGATGATTGTCGCCAAAACAAACTCCAATTGGATAAATTTAATCCTCAGTTTACACTTTGTTGTTGTGTTAATTCAACACATTAGATAAAAAAACATCCGTGCCGGATAAAAAACAACGAATTAACTCAATGCCAAGGGTTCCCGAGATTCTACTGTTTCAGTTTTTTGTCCTTACAAAGGAAAATACTTTACGATGCATCTTTGATTGTTTATAATCTAACTTTTTATTTAACCTGAACTAGCGAGTATTAATGAAAAAATTAGTGTTTTTGATCCTGTGTTATTCCTTGCAAGCCTTTGCGGATGAGCTGCCCAAATGTCCTGATTATAGAAAATTTGATATTTATGTGCAAAATAATACTGGACATGTATGTGTTCTGTTGAGTCAAACCCTCAGACGAGGATACATGAATTCAGATACCAACACTGTTTCCATTCAACCGAACGTAAAAACCTTAGCTTATAAAATAGATGATTTTCCTTTTCAAGGCTCGGATGTGGTGCTGAGTTATCAGTGTGGTCCCGATAAATTCATAACCATAGAATCTGAGCGCGATGTTTGGGCTGGAGATCACAAATACGTTAAGGGTTGGATATGGAGTATCGCAGGCATGGACACCGAGTACACCTCGGAATATGGGTCTTGCCAAACGAATCAATCAGCTAACATTATTTGGACGTTTTCCTGATAACTAATGCTGAGACTCGACTTTAGCCAATTATGCCGCCAAGGCCAATTGATAAATCAATAAGTTAGCATTTGTTTCAGTTATTTTTAAAGATTCCGTCTTATCTTCATGATTTCTAGACGTTGAAAAATACATTTTCACCCATATTGATCTTCTTATGACC